>JAGGUC010000100.1 GCA_021158735.1 Desulfurococcales archaeon
AATTTTGCAGCTAGTTCCGGAATAGTGTAACCAACTGCCT
Organism: Desulfurococcales archaeon; assembly: GCA_021158735.1. Taxonomy (GTDB): domain Archaea; phylum Thermoproteota; class Thermoprotei_A; order Sulfolobales; family NBVN01; genus B83-G16. The sequence goes on from JAGGUC010000100.1 coordinate 41, forward strand.
CCTTAACATCGACTATAATTAACTTAACATTAAGTAACTCAACCAGCTTTCTTACAGTACTTAAGCACTTCTCAGAGTACTCAGGTACTCCTAAGTTTATGTATATAGCCAGTAAGCTGAAGTCAAGCGCTTCTGCTAATTTAGTAAGTACGGTAAGTAGTGTTGAGCTGTCCTTACCACCAGATACAGCTACTAAAACCCTCCAACCCTTACTAATGAGCTTGTATCGCCTTATGGTTTTCTCAACTTTCTTCTCAATAAACTCCGTGAAATGCTTTCTACACAGTACTAACCTAGCATAGGGCAGTGACGCAACAGCCTTATCACCACAAATACTGCACCTAACCACCTGAGACAACACGGTACACCTCTAGTAAGTCCCCATCAACGACCTCCTCATCTTCAACAACAACTTCACCATTTTTAGTAACAACGTACTCGTCAGGGCTCAAGCCCAGCTTATTTAAGACTTTCCTAACAGTGGCCTTACCCTCAATTTCTAAGACCCTCTCTTCCCCTCCTGGCACGATTCTTACTCTAACCTGCATTCAGCACCCCCAATCACATGATTCTATCTCTACTCTTGCTTAGCAATTAATGCCCTTCTCAACAATTAATCTAGAGCACTTAAATTCAGTGCTACAAATTAGCTTACTGCAATAACAGCATATAGTGGTATGCTAGGCTGTACTTTAACTACGTAAATGTAATCTATCTTAAAGCACTTAAGTAGCAGGTACTTCTTAAGAAGCTTAAGCACACTCTTGTCAGGCTTAACGATAATTACTGCCTTAGTGCCCGGCTTCAACCTATCTATAAATCCCTTTAAAGACCTAGCTGAGCCTCCAACACTCACCCCCTTCACTAACTTCATGTCCGGTTCTGGATGAAGACCCTCGAGAACTGCCAGGAGATAGATCATCCAAAGTACTTGATCACGCTCGCCAATATCTATGAAGAGAGGTACGTCATCACCATAAGTTGACTTAATGTCCTCTATGGTACTTAAGAAAACCTCATTAGTATATTTACGTGTGCTCATGAACTTATAGACTCCAAGGAGATTCATGAAGGGCCATGCAAGTATGAATCCAGCAATAATTAGTACAGCTAGTACCGTCGTACGGTACCTCCTGAAGCACCTAAGAGCATACGACCATAGAGTGCGGAGTGACTCAGCCATTAATAAGTACGTAAGAGGGAGTAGCTGTTGCAGATAATGCGGTCCCCAAGCAAACCCAAATGGGTTCAGAGTCATTACGCCCTTAGTACCTACTGCTAAAATCAATATACTGATTATCAAGTATACTAGCAGTGTTCTAGCAAGTTTAGACTTAATAACACCTGCAGCCACCGTGACAGCGGCTACTACTGCAAATATGTAGAAGGCGACAGAAGTAAGCAAGTATGGAAGTGTAATCATCGGCACGCCAGAAGCAAGTCCTGAAGCATACTCAACACTAAGAAATGAAATTCTCTTAATATATGTAGGTAGGGTCAGCCCGCCACTTAGACCTGTCCATTTTGCACGAAACATGAAGGTCAGTGAGCCTAGAGGAACAACTATATTGTAAATCACCATATTCACGTAGCCAACCAAGAAGCCCAGCAGTAAGTACTTAAAGTTGCGGAGTAGGTCTTGGGTGAAGCCCCTACCTAAATACATGTGTAGAGCTAGCAGGAGTCCAGCATATGAAGCAAGCACTGATGGATGGGACTGAAGTGAGAGTCCCAGGCAGGCACCTGCAGTAAGCCAGTAGGGCTTCCTACCTGACTCAAGAGCCTTTAGTACTGCATATAATGTAGCTGTAAGAAAGAGTGGCATGAGGCTTGCCGACCACGCTACATGACTTGATACGAGTATGTGCATTGGTGAGAAGGCAAGTAATGCGGCTGCTAGGAAGGAGGTGTTCTTATTTCCTGCAAGCTTTAGTGAAACAGCATAAAGTAATGGTACAGCTAATGCGTTAGCAAGGGCTACGAGGAGTCTGAAAGCTGTAATGGAATTAACTAGCGCATACGCTGCAGTAGCTAAGTAATTGTAGAGTGCTCCGATAAATGGAGCATTATTAATTAGTGGTCTAGTCCCTAACTCAATTATAGTATATGCCCTTAAGTTTTCCCCTAATTCATCAAACCTGAATACAGGGTACTGCATGAGATAGGGCAACCTCAGCACTAGAGCTAAAATAAATAGCAGCATGTAAGTCGCATAACTTTTACCTCGACTTTCTGTCCTCATGAGTAATACCTACTGGGCACTAATTGACCACTCCTAATTTCCAATACTAAATAATGTGACCACGCAATATATTCTTGGTGATGTAAAAGTGGGTGAGCACGAGAGGAAGCAGTGGGCATCAGGAAGTAAGGATGCAGAGGAGGTCAGGGAGATACTTAAGGCCGTTTCAGAATTCATTGAAGGACTTAAGGAACCCATAAAAGAGTTCCTAGACATGATGTTGTCGTCACTAGATGGTAAGAAGTTAGGTGAGGAAGTAGCTAAGTTCTACCGCGAGCTTAAGGAAAGCGGCATGCCTGAAGACATGGCTAAGGACATGGTTAAGGAATTCTTCAAAAAGAGACTTGAGTCAGCACCTAGTCTGGGGAGCCTCATAGAGACCCTTAAGCAGGCTATGAGCAAGCCTCACAGAAGACCTGACATATCCATGATAATGCGGGGAGGAATCAAGGATGTGAAGGAAATAGATGAGTACATCAAGCTGCTTGAGGAAGTGGGTAAGATTAGGCCAGAAAAAGAAGAGAACATAAAAAGAATAATCAGCATTCTTAAGAACATTAAAGAAAGAAAAGAGAAGGAAGAGGAGAAAAAGGAGTAGGAATAATTAAATAATTAATTACTTTTTAACTTAGTAAAACCCCTTACACCCTGTAAAAGGTATGGTGGGTTTATTGAGTGAAGATGTTGAAGAGAGGCTGAGTAGACTTGAGGAAATACTTACTAGGGTGTTAGATAGACTTGAGTCAATTGACCATTACCTTACTGCTTTAGGAATAAGTGATGATGTACTCTCAAGTGCTTTTAAGTTGGTAACTACCTTCTCTCTCCCAGCTACTGCAGCGCTTGAGGCGGCTAGGAGAACTGTCGAGGCAGTGAGGTCCTTGGGACGTGCTGACTCAATAAGTAAGTCAGTTATTGAGGTGCTGTCGAGTTGCGAGGAGCTGAGTATTTCTGAGATTACACGCCGTGTTAGGGTGCTGAGAGGAAGGGCTTCTAGAAGAATTATTCGGGAGAGGCTGGCAAGGCTTGAAAAGAAGGGTGTGGTAGTTAATATCGGTGGTAGCAGGCCTCGCTATGTCCTGACCGCATGTCTTAAAAAAGAGAAAGAAAGGATCAGTATTGGTGAAGAATGAGCAGTTTGAGGTCTGCCTACGTAGCTCTAGTTATTTTAGGATGGGTCCTACTGTTATTACTTAAGCTTACTGGGCCGTTTATTACCTTCAAACTCAAGACCTGGTACAGATTCCGGAAGTATAGGTCAGAATTTAAGAGGGTGCTTAAGAAGGAAGGTGTTCCCGGTGACGTGACTACTGAGCTAGCGGTCGAGTACGCTGGGTTCTTGAAGAAGTTCAGTAGTGAACTCAAGTTAAGGAACTTACTGAAGACGTTCAGTATGTATAGAGGTCGTCACGGTGGTACCACCTGACCTCAGGGGCATGTACTAGTCCTCCTCAGCGGTATTGCCGTTAGCCCTCTCCTCTTCAGCTCCTCCCTAAGTGATATTACAGCGTCAATCATAGACTTGAGCTTCCTCCTAGCTACAGCCCTAGGCAAATACCTCATGCCTGAGTCAGGGTTTACGTAAATGCATTCAGGGTGAACGTACCTCATAGCCTTCCTGACAGCTCTAATGATTTCGTCAGGCTCCTCAACCCTGTATGCCTGCACGTCCACAACGCCTATACCGACCTCCTTATTGATTCCGTCCAGAACCTTGAGGTACTTGAATGAGTAGCCAGCAAGCCCTAATGTCAGTTGACTGACCTCTAGCTCATCGAAGAAGGGCTTGAGCCGTTCGTAACTATAACCATAGATGTGGAGCCCGACCTTAATGTTAACTCCCTTAACAGCCTCGTTGATAGCCTCAACACAGGACTCAAGGTCGAGGGGTGCGGACAGGAGCGAGGTCTCGTTGAGCTGAACGTACTCAGCACCTGCTTCCTCAAGATTCTTGAGCTCCCTATTGATTATCTTAGCTAAGTCGAACATGAGTTCCTCCCTACTGCTGTAGTACTCATTAAATGACCAGTCAGTCGCAGTAGCAGGTCCGGTTATCGTGACCTTAACTATTCTTGACCTGGCGACCTCCCTCAAGTGAAGGTAGTCACTAACTAAAATAGGGCCTAAGTACCTCAACTTATCTACGGCCACGGGCTTCATGACATAGTGATTACCCCACATCCTCACAGGCCCGTAGAACTTAAAGCCATAGATCTTCTTCACTAAGTATTCAGTAACGGGGTCCCTCCTAACCTCTCCGTCCGTAGGTATGTCAATACCCAGATCCTCGAGCTCCTTAACCACTAAGGCCACCGCATCGTTGTGGGCTTCCCTCAGAAGCTTAAGCCTCTTCTTGTTCTCATACATCTTAAGTCCTCTACTGAGTGCCCTCAGCCACACGGGCTTCGGGTAAGACCCCGTTAATGCAGTAGGAAGTACTGGTAGCTCAGCAGCACCCATGCAGTCACCCAATCAGCCTAGTCAGTAGTGCGAACCCCCTGGCAGTCCTGCCTAACCTCCTCAACTTCCTCACAGCAATTACCTCAGGCAGCGGGTCTAGCGGGGCGTTATTACCTATGTATACCTCCCTGACACCTAAGCTTAGAACCTCCTCTATCTCATCCCTCATTACGAGGATCTTTTCAAGAACCGTTGTCCGGGCGTCAATCATGCCTAAAGCCACCTTCCTAACACCCAATTCCTTAATCACTGCCAAGGGGGACTTGCAGGACCTATAGTCCACCCCTAAAAGCACCTTACCCCCGGTCAGCAGATCACCAACAAGATCTACGACATCACCTAAGTCCCCGAAGTACGTCATGACCCACGCAGGAGAACCTAGGCTACCTAAGAGTTCCATGACCTCACTGACGCCCACCCGCTTGACCTCCCTACTTATGGACTTACTGACAAGTACTGGCTCATGAAGCTCTATCACAGCATTAGGAACCTTACTTAAGATCATTCTGATGAGGGGCTCGAGAACCTCAGTACACCACGCGTGGATCAGCCTGCCCATGTCGTGGTAGTACTCATCGATAGAGAAGGTAGCCAGTGTCAGGGGTCCTGGGAGGGGCTGCTTAATTACGTATTCATCACTGAATACTTCCCCAGCCTGAACTGAGGAGAGGTGCAGCCAGTCAGGTATGGGTACGTTATCTTTAAGCCTCAGCCTCGATTTGATTAAAGGCGCCTTAAAGTAGAACGTACACTCAAAAAACCTTGTGAGTTTACCGGGTTCGACCCCCTCAACATACTGTATTAAGGGATTGAAGAGGTCGTCATACCTGAACATCCCGTCAGTAAATATACGTATTCCAAACCCTCTGAGCATCTCAAATAACTTGCGCGTGTACTCACGTATACCTGACTCAAGTGTTCTATATGTGATCCATCCCAGGCTGAACCTAGTGTAGAGCTTAGCCAGCTTAAAAAACCTCGGGAACGACCCATTCAGTGCGGCCTTAACTACTAACGTACTCCCCACCTAAGAAATCATAGAATTCCACCATAAAGACCTTACGACTGCGTAGTGTAGCTTGGGGAACGCCTTTTAAGTATTAAGTAATTGATGTTCGGGCTGTGGGAATGGGGAGTAAGAGTTACGTGTGTGACAAACCACCATGTATTCACGTAGTTGTTGACTGGAGGAGGAAGGTATTTGCTGTATTCTTTGAGGACTCTCTAGGTAACATAGTTCAGATTCCGTCAAGTAGGTTAGTGGATGCTTGCAGGAAGGTTGAGGAATTACTTAAGAAAAGAGTTAGGGAAGCTACGGGGGATTTAATCGATGAGTTAGCTGAGGAATTCTTAGGTGCTGAACTAATTGAGGAGTGTGAGGAGTAACTTATGAAGATTTATGCAGGCTTTTTTAAGAATACCTTAGACCTCTACCCTGCTGATGTCTACGTAGTTGTTGATGTATTGAGGTTCTCAACCACAACATCTGTAGCGCTTGAGCTGGGTGTTAAGGAGATATATGTCTATGCTGACTTAAGTCAGGCTATAATAGCTGCTGGAGATCTTAAGGCACCATTAATAGCTGAGGTGGAGGGCTTTAAGCCTGCTGAGGCGGACTTAGATAACTCACCTATTGAGGTAATCAAGTACTTTAGTGCGGAGAAACCTGAAAAAGCAGTCATTAGGACTA
>JAGGUC010000034.1 GCA_021158735.1 Desulfurococcales archaeon
GCTTCGCGAGTTTTTCTAGTGACTTAGCTAGCTCCATGCTCGAGCCTCCAGGCAGGTCCGTCCTCCCTACAGTACCCTTGAACAGTGTGTCTCCTGTAAATATTAGTGAAAGTTCTGGCAGGTGATAACAGACGGAGCCAGGTGTGTGGCCAGGTGTGTGTATGACCTCGATCTTTAAGCTACCTGCGGTTAAGTGTTCTCCACCACTTAGTAGTGTGTCTACGGTTGGCTCCCTCCACTCGAGCCCGAAGTAGTTTACTGCTATCTTAGAGAGGTTAACTGTGGGTAGATCTGCTCTGTGCATGAGTACTTCAGCATTAGTAACCTTCTTCAGAGGGCCTGCATCAAGGAAGTGGTCGAAGTGTCCGTGTGTCAGGAGTATTAGTTTGAGCTTAAGTTCCTGCTTGCTCAGTGCTTTACTGACTGCCGCGTACGCTCCCGGCCCCGGATCAATTAGTAGTACGTCACCCTCAGTGTTTGCGAGTAGGTAGGTGTTCGTGCTGAGGGGTCCGACCACGTACTTAGTTATTCTCCAGCCGCTCTTCTCAATAAGTACTTCCTCACTCATCCCCAGCCCTAGTATATAATTTAGGCTTATGTTAAAAGTAATTCAAGATAGCTGATGACTCACGGACGCAGCTTACTGAGGACTAAGGCGGGGAGCGGGGACTCACTCCTCAGCCTCACGTAGTTTACTGGAGGCCTGAATCCCGGGATCCATCTCCTTAACTCACCTAGATGTATGGGCTCATCAAGCCTTAACGGGTTCAGCACCTCTATGATCAGCAGGGACCTCTTCCTCCCCTTCATGAACTCTAGGTCACGCTCTGTTACGCCTTGGAGTTGCTCATGTATCCTGACTAGTTCATCGTGGGTTAGTGTAGTTACTCTGCCCGCTGTGAAGACCCCTACGACTGACTTAACTGGTGCTGAAGCATAAATTATGATTGTGTCACCCCTGAGTATTATTCCTGCCTTACTCCTTACTTCGAACTTCTTGAACCCCGATAGTATTTCCTCAGTGAATACTGGCTTAATGCTCATTAGCACGTACCTGCCGTACACTACAACACCATCCAAGTCTCAGGGTGTGAGCGGGGGTTAAGCTGTTGCTGCTGCCGTGCCCTGAAGTACCTTCAGCATTCTCCTAGCGTTCTCGAGCATGTCGTGGTTGTTGTTGAAGAAGACGTAAGCTGCCTCACCACCTAACTCAATGACCTCCTCAGCTACTTCGCGTAATTCCTCATCTGTGTAGTAGTGTGCGTACCAGAAGGTCCTGCCGTGCATTCTGACGTAGGTGTAGGGCCCGCTCCTAGCGTAGAATATGAACTCCGGTGAGTCAACACTGACTACAGTTAACTCATGGTCTCTAGCCCACTCGACCCACTCTCTCTTGAACCACTCGCTGGACCTCCACTCAATGGCGAGCCTCCACCCCAGATTCACTTCCTCAGCGAATGCTGCTATCCTCTTGACCATGGCTTCGGTTGGCTTAGCTCTCGGAGGGAGCTGAAATAAGTAGAAGTCAATGAACTCCTCTAAGGGCTTGAAGAGCGCCCTGAACTTAGGCCACCTGCTCACCGCCTTCTCACTCATTAAGTAGACGTGGGTGAACAGCCTGTTAACCTTAACAGCCCACCTGAGGCCCACCCTCTGAGTTACCTTAGCCCACCCGACCACCTGACTCGGGAACGGGTACCTGTAGAAGCTCGCGTTCAGCTCAACAGCACTCAGGCCTCCGTGCTCAGCAAACCACTTAAAGCCGTCCGGGTTCCAGCCGTACATCCAGCCACTAGTCCCTACGTAGAACCTCATAGTACCCTCAAGTATATGTGTGGTTAGCAGAATATATTACTGTGCCCTCACCCTCAAGCACAATAATTAATCTCATCAGGAGGAAGTAGTTAAGGGGGTTGTGGTTGCTGGAGCTCAGGTACTGCGGGAACTTCAATATAGGGAGTAGGCTGGGTGTTGCGGACTTAGAGAAGGTGCTGGCTACCTACAACTTCAGCTTCTGGTTTAATGGTGAGGCAGCCTGGGTTGTCCTCAGAGCTGACGACCCGGCGGTAGCGCTAGTTAAGACTTCTGGTCAGGTAGAGCTTTACGGTACCTCATGCGGTAGCGACTTAACTAAGGAGTTACTGAGGGTTCTTGGAGTTAAGGAAGACTTAAGTAATTTCTACGAGCTAGCCTCCACTGACGTACTCCTCAGTCAGTCCGCTAAGGAGTTTAGGGGGTGGAAGCCCCGGTCAGTACCTCTGTGGTGGTCCCTAGTTGTGGGGGTCTGCCAGCAGAACGCGAGCTTCAGGCAGGGCAGATACAATAAATTATAGCGTTTTATATCGTAGTGTGTCTTTTTATGCCTTTAAGAGCTATTAAGTAAGCACTAGCCATATGTTTATCAAGCCCGTATCTTCTCATTATCTCATTGTGTTCTTTTGAGTGTGTTGTTTCCTTTGGGTTGACAGTTATCACTTGTAGCCCGTATAGTGGTGCTTTCCACGTTATCCTCTCTATAATTGAGTTCCTGAATATTGAGACTTTATAATTGTAGTTCTTTGATTTTCTATCTTCATTCCTTATCCAATAGTATCTTAGGTACTCTATAACCTCTGGATTCTCCAATGCCACAAGGGATACACCGTGAGTGTAGGCATAGTCTAGCATATCGTGTATTGCTTGATGTATTTTTGTCCATGCAGGTTTCCTCTTGTATCCACGACTAGTTATCTCTCTAAACCAGAATATCCTCACATCTCTTAATCTACCATACTTATCTATGATTACTAGGTTTATTCTATCAGCATTAACGTCTACACCACCAATATGGTCTCCGAGAAGCTTACTATACCTCCTCACCTCTAGGTATAGACTGTATGGCACCATTACCTGTAAACTGCAGTAAAGGTGTAAATTGTTTGAGTAAAAGTTGTATTCTTTAACTACTATTCTTGCTGGGTAACCTATCTCCTTTCTAGGGTACTGACTCTGTCGGAATTCCATCTCATACATCGAGTAAGTCGTGACATACTTATATCCTGGAATATAGGTAATATAGGATAGCCGTGCCCACGCTATTAATAAAGAACGTGCCTCATGATTTAATGAAGGAACTCAGGAGGCTGAAGGTCGAGCTCGGGTGCAGGACCTGGACCGAGCTTCTGGAGAAGTTAATTAGGTTAAGGTCGAGGGAGGTAGTACTTATTGAAGACAAGGACCTAGAGAGCATGCGGAGGGCTGTTAATGAGTTCCTAAAATTAAGAGATGACGTAACTAAGAAATGGAGGAAAGGAAGTGTTCTCGTGGAGTTCAGGAGGGCTAGAGGTCGTGAAGCAGAGGATTCTTACATTAGACGCTAACGTACTTGTCGCTGCACTTAAGGAAAGTCCTTACTATATTGCCTTTAATACTGCACTCTACGTAAAAGTGGGTTTACGAGTATTTGCCTGTAAGCTACTTCATAGAGTAGTGAATAGCGTTAAGGCCATCAATACTTCCTCACCTGCTATATGCTGGCGCACCAGTAATCACGTGCGGGAAAGTACGGGTCAGCTAGCAGTACTCCCCACTACGTGCGTGGGCAACTAATTCATTAGTTACTTAACCACTAAGTACATAACGTAGGGCATGAACCAGTACATGAAATTAGGAATCCTAACCACATAAAGATCCACCCAGAAGACATAGATCAAACGGCACACTTCCATGAACACGCTGAAGAACTAACTTAAATCAAAAATACACCGCAGGAAAATAAACCAAGTAAATATAGTTAATAAGCAAAATACATGAACCACAAGTAAGAATCAACTAAAAAATAACAGCAGAAAAATAAAAGCAAATGCATGATATAAATAAAGAGTAAGTAACATATTAAGTAAGTAAATTAAAGTAGATATCCACGAATATCAGTAATCCAAGTGAAGAACGTTAACTACAGAAAAAACAAGTACTTCATGGCAGAGAGCTAACAAGATTAAGTAACTGTATAAAACCGTCTTAATTATCATTTTCAGTTAATTCAGGGTTCTCTCAGAGCTGTCTTGTGCTGAGCTGTCTTCAATATTAAGAATATTAAGATATTTTATTTACATAACTGATGGGTAGTGAGTATAAGGAAGTTCATCGGGTCTCCCCTCACTTCCTGGTGTTCGCTCGTCGCTCCAGCACCTTAATTTCTGGTGTCTGGTTTTATTAGTTTACATGAGTGTTCTTGCTGTGGTGTACTGCCTGGTGAACTGAGTTAGGTACTCTAACTACATCAGCTACTTCTTGGTTGGTCTAGATCTTTAGGTGGTTTCTGATGGTGATGTTTGCGGTTTGTTTTTGTTCTAATCTCTTCATTGGGAATTCTCTTTTAAGGGATTGGCTCTCCATCAGCTGATGGTGTCTGCTTAAATTTACTGGAGTAAAGTTAAGCCCTACTTAACTTCACCATCAGTGATTAGTGGTGGGTAAATTATGCAAAATCCCACTTGAGTGGGGATGGAGACACCATGAGATCCAAGGATCTCAAGTAAGTTTCATGTAATAGAATGTGTTTGGTTTTGTTGCTTAAGTAGTTTATATATTTTGTTTTAATTGCTCACCTTGACCGAAGGAAAAGCAGTAATAAATATGTCTTGGGGTACAGCACCTAGTGAGAGCTACGGCAGGGCGAGTGTGGCAGTGTGAGGGCAGTAGCTGCTGTTGTGCTGATAGCTCTGGCTGCCTTAACATCAGGTATTTGGATGTTGTGTGTGTTTAGAGAGCGCACGCTCATTACGTATGAGGTTGGGTCTACTAGGGCTTGCCTGCCGCCAGGCGCTGAAATAGAGTTTAAGTACGAGTGCAGGGTAAGTGAGGACAACTCGAGGACCACCTCAGGTGTTGGCGTAACTGCTGACGGGGACGGTGGATGTGTGCTGCACTGTGAGGTTGTGGAGCTATCTAACTTGAACTTAATTAAGGTGTGCCGCGCCCGGGTGCTGGCTCTTAAGTTGCTGGGCACGAGTGTGAGTCAAGTACGTAACCTGAGGGTAGTTGTCGAAGGTTCCGACGGCTCGACAACGACCTACAGACTGAGGGCTGCGGACTGGGTACTGGTTAAGACCGTAGTTCCGGGAATCTACAGAGTACGCATTGAGAACATTGGGGAACAAGCTGCTGAGGTAAATATCTCGTGTGGTGTCGGAACGTACGAGATCAGCAGGCCCTACCTAGAGTGCGGCATGGCCCTCATGAATACTTCAATAATAATAGTGGTTTGTGTAGGGACCTACACATTACTGCTGACGGAACGTGAGGAATGAAGTACTGAGTCAGCTTAATGGAGCCTAAAACTACCTTAATATCGGGAGGTTCTAGTATTAGTTGGGTGTGACGCACTGAGTAAGGACTTAGTAACTAGGGTTCTTAAAGTACTCTGCAGGGGCGGTGGTGGGGGACCATACGGCATAGCTGAGGAGCTAGGTGTCAGTGAGAGTGATGTTAGGAGGGTGATTTCACTCCTCCTATCCGAAGGGATCTTAAGGAGGGTTGAGGACGCATCACCGTGTTCTTCCTGCCCTCTGCGCAGGCTCTGCTCTAGTGCTGGAACTTCAGTGAGGCTCCCCTCACTGTACCTTCTGACCGGGAAGGGGAGGAGGTTGTGTAGGGAAGTAAGTTAGGTAACTCACGGTCACTACGTAGTACTCGGTGCTGGTGGTGGGTCGTGGCGAGGTTGAGGGGATACGTACTCGTTGCCTCCGCAGCGGTGCTCTGGGGTTCGGCAAGTATTGCTGTGTCATCAGCACTGGCATACGGCATGAGTTTTCTGGGTATGGCTGCACTAATGACTGCGATCGGTAGTTCAGTAATGGTGGCGTATGCTGGTGGTGAGGGCTTCAGGAGGTTGAGGCCGGACTTAATACTGTTCGGCGCCGTAGGCATAGCCTTGTTTAGGGCTGTGTACGCCTACTCAGTATCCATCAACGGTGCAGGTGTGACCGCGTCCCTACTCTATACTGCACCACTACTAGTTGCTGTGGTAGCGCCACTGACCGTGGGGGAGAGACCGTCACGGCTTGACGTAGTGCTGGCTGCGGTTGCGGTAGTTGGTGCTTACCTCGCTTCAAACCCTGAACTCAGGGCGGCTTCAGCCCTAGGATTCTTGGTTGGTACCGGTCTTGCCGGGATCTACGCAGTAACTATTGTAGCTGTCAAGTACTTCTACAGTAAAGGATATAGAGACAAGGAGGTCATGGCTCAAGCAGCTGTCTCATCGGTTCCAACGCTCGTTATGCTAACATTAATTAGTAATTCTAAAGTAGTAATTAATGCCGTAACCCTAACTGCCCTGCTGTGGGGTGGGGTAGCTACTATAGGTGTGGCCACGGTTCTCTACTTGAAGGGGATGAGGGATGTAAGAGCATTAGATGCGTCGGTAATAGCTACGTTGGAGCCTGTCTCAGCAATAGCCCTAGCTACCGTAGTGCTAGGGGAGAAATACGTACTACTGCAACTCCTCGGCATAGCACTGATACTTGCGTCAGCCCTAGGAATTACAGTAAAGAACTATGTGTGGATCACTACAGCTAAAAAACTAGGTTAAATTACCTACTTACGCAGTGTTTACCAGTTCTTTAACTAACCCTGCTTTCTGCGAACATGCAGATTACTGCTGCCATGTGCTTTATACCTTTCCTGAAGTCCTCAATACGTATGTTTTCATTCGGTGCGTGAGCCTTCGAGTCGTAGTACCCTATGCCAGCAGAGATCGTGGGTACTCCGAGCTTATTTGCTACATGGTAGAAGGGCCCGCTCCCAGCAGTCATAGGTAGTAGTACTGGGGGCTTCTCATACACACGCTCTGCAGCCTTAGCAGCTACCTCAGCGATCTCGCTGTTAATTGGTGACTTACCTGGGTGCTCAGCACCTAGTAACTTGACCTCTATGTCGCTGAATCCATGCCTAGCTAGGTGTTGCCTGAGTTTCTCGAATATGTCGTGGGGGTCCTGATTAGGCACTAGCCTGAAATCCAACTTAGCTACAGCCCTAGAAGGTAGGACGGTCTTACTGCCCTCACCGATGTAACCTGAGACTAGTCCGTCAATCGTCGCCGTCGGCTTAAAGAAGTGCTCGATCTTGAGCTGAAGCCCGGTCGCCTTCTTGGTGAATTCCTTGACGCCCGTAAGATCCTTAAGGAACTCCTCATCGAACGGTACCTCCTCTAAAGCCCTGATGTCCTCAGGAGCTGGATCAGCTACATCATCGTAGAACCCTTCAATAAGTACCTTTTCGTCAGGGCCCTTAATGGTTGAGAGAGCCCACACAAGCCTCCAAGCAGGATTAGGGATTATAGTTCCCATACTTGAGTGCAGGTCCCTCTCAGCCCCTCTAGCCACGAGCTCAACGTACAGGATCCCCTTCATCCCGGCATACATCTGTAGCCTGCCGTCCTTATCGACGTACCCGGACTCCCAGATACAGCCGTCAGCCCTCAACTCCTCCCTGCACTCATCGATGAAGCCGCTGAAGCCCCTGCTACTGCACTCCTCATCGCCCTCAATAACGAACCTAACCGTCAGCGGGGACTCACCGAAGACCTCGGTAACTGCTTTAAGGGCAGCGATCCTAGCTACTATATTACCCTTATTATCGTTGACGCCACGGCCGAACAACTTACCGTCCCTAACAACGGGCTCGAACGGAGGGGACTCCCACTCACTCAGCGGGTCAGGAGGCTGGACATCGTAGTGGTTATAGAACATCAGCGTCTTTTCTCCCTTACCCTTAAGTACTGCATGAATGATCGGTGCCTTAGTTGGTGTTTCATGGTAGGACACGTTGAAGCCTAATTCCTTAAGCACCTCTCCCAGCATATGAGCCATGTCGCGGACTCCCTCCCCGGTCGCGCAGACGCTTGGCTGGGCTACGAAGTCCTTAAGGAGTTTAATGCTGGAGTTAAGGTCTCTGTCAATTACGGAGAATACTTTCTGGAGGGTCAGGGAAACCACCTATTAAAATATTGGGAACACGTACTTAGGTTTTTACTAGCCCTTAGCGTAGTTCAGGATCTCGAAGACCTTCTCTATATTCTCCACGCGCTCAGCACCCAGCCTCATCCTCACACAGGTGTTCACAGGCCTGCCACCAACCTCATCCACGAGCTTCATAGCCAAGTACTTTTATTAGAAACGGAAAAATATTACTTCCGTAGCAGATCAGTATTTGCTGGCTGAGGTGAGCCACATGAAGGTTAAGTGTCCTAACTGCGGGTTCGTGTTCGACATAAGCTACTCACGTGCGATAGCGTGCGGGGGTTGCCCCGCCTCATCACTCGGGAGCTGCGGCTACGTAAGGTGCCCTAGGTGCGGACACGAGTTCCCACAGAGTGGTACGTTGCTGCAGTAGTTGGGGAGGAATTCTTGTATGCATAAACTAATAATTCACTAAGTAATACATGAGTGAGTGATTTTGGCAGCAATACCTAAGCAGTTCTACATGAGGGATCCTGCGCAGGTGGCGCGGGACCTACTTGGGGCAGTGATTGTCAGGGTCTATGAAGGTATTAGGTTAGCCTGTATGATCGTGGAGACTGAGGCTTACTACGGTGTTGAAGATCCTGCGTCGAGGGCTAGGAGAGGTGGTGACCTGGCTAGGACACTCTATGGTGATGTAGGTGTGGCCCTAGTGTACGGCGTTCACAGGCAGTGGCTCTTCAATATAGTAGCTCACGGTAGGGGTTCTGGTGGTGCGGTACTGCTTAGGGCTGCCGAGCCTGTGGAGGGTGCTGAAGTAATGATGAGGCTCAGAGGTGTCAGAAGCTTGAGTAAACTCATGAACGGTCCCGGGAGGTTATCTGCGGCACTAGCCATAGATAAGTGCTTCCATAAGAAGCCTGTGTATGTGAGGAGCTACGGGCTGTGGCTAGAGCCCGGACGTAGGGTAAGTGATGAAGATGTGGTTAGAGCGCGCAGAGTGGGTGTGTCAGCAGATCTTGAGAAACCGCTCAGGTTCTACATTAGGGGGAGTCCTTACGTATCTAAGAGGGGTAAGTGAACTGATTTACTACATAGTGCATCATGAAGTACACGTAGCTTGAACTTAAGGTATTATTGGATAGTATCGTTAGGTTCATTAACTAATAATTAACTTACATTACCTTGGAGCAGGTGTGTCGGGTTTGGGCAAGGGGGTACGGTACCTCACGATCGTACTTGCACTGGCATTAATTCTACTGAGTTTAGGTAGCTCCCCATTAGTTGTTGGAGAGGATAGCTGCAAAGTCGTTAAGGAGATGTACTTGGTTGACCTAGCTCAGGTGGTGTTAACTGACGAGAACACTACGGCGTGGTTTGAGACACCCATAAATTACAGTGTTAAGACCTACGAGCAGAGGGCCTACGTGATTAGGATGGGTGGGCCTACGTGGTTTGACAGCGGGAAGGAGAGTGTGGCTGTAAACATAAGCAACAGTACCCTGGCCTACATCATCGTTAAGATCGTTGTGGAGTACTCGGGGGACATGATGGAGACTGTACTGAGTATTCTTAAGAATCCTCAAGCATATATCGAGCACCAGGATGAGGTGCCAGACAGTATTAAGAAGGACTACATTAAGACACCTATAGAAGCCGTTAACACGACGGTTAGGGAGGACTTCATTAAGTGGCTCAAATCTAAGGGCTATAGTGCAGGTAATGCAAGTAAGGCCTTCCTGGCATGTAGGGCGGCACAGTTCATCTACACATCAGGTTACATAAGGTACAGTGCCAGCCCTCTGCCGAGAACACTAGATGAAGTCATCGAGAGGAGGGAGGGAGACTGTGATGACATGTCCAGGATACTGCTTAACCTGCTTTGGGCTCTTGGGATCCCCGCTAAAATGGAGTACGGGTACGTATACCTGACTTGGAGCGATGTATTTGATGTAGGGGAGTCATACATTAAGTTCATGAATGCGGGTCCGCACGCGTGGGTAGCTGCCTACATATCGCCCCTCGGCTGGGTCTCCCTGGACTTCCTGGCAGGTGCCAGGCTCGTGTACCCAGCTGTAATAACGGGCAGTAGTACTGAGGGGAGCGTGAGTAAGGAGGAGATCGAAGAAACCCTAGAGTTCAACATTAAAGTGAAGTATGCTGAGTACGTAGCTATTCACTCCGCTAGCGTACTGCCATCAAGTACTGTTGAGGTTGTAAGGCATCTCATCAGTGAGGCCCTACACAATATAACTCCTTACGTAAAGAAGATAGCTGAGAAGTACGGTATAAAACTACCACCACTATACTTGATCACGGAGACAGTAACAGTTACCTCTACTTCAGTAAGCACAACAACAGTTACTGAAACTAGGGAGCGCACCGTAGTGAGCACAACCACCTCATACGTAACAGTTACTGAGGAAGTACCTAGAACAGTGACTGAAACCGAGACTAAGACAGAATATGTGGGTGCAGGGAGAGGGCCGCCAGCACACGTATATGCAACACTAATAATTCTGGTTTCTGTCCTCATTACTTTACTGGCGCTCAATACGTATGTACTCCTGAGGCGTAGGGCCATGCATCAGCAGGTCAGCGGGAGCAGACGGCAACTAACTCCTACCACCACTAACGGTTACCACGACCGACTTTAGTAGATTCTTAAACCATCTTGACGACAGTGCCTGCCCAGCTAAGTACACTAGGGTTCCAACAGCCAGGTGCACTGCAAGCTTTGGCGCGTCCACCCAAAAATGCTTTATGGTTACTTCATGAACGCTGAAGACTGTGAAGTACGCGGCCATTAGTGCCGCTGACACAGTGGTGGCAATTACCTCCCTTAACGGAAGCGAGAACATCATCTCTCTTAGAGTCATTCTGTAGACAATAGTCAGCGAGACTGCGGACGTGGCTGCATAAGCCGCTAAGAAAATTAGAGGCACTAGGAGGAAGTTACTGCGCACTGCATAACCTATGGGGGCAGAGACGGCGTAAGCAGATGCTGTGGAACCCAAGGCCAGTACAGGCACCTTAAAGAGGTAAGACCGAAGTAGGTGTTTATGTGACTTGAGTCCGTTAACATCTGCGAGGTCTGAGCCCGTCAGCGCGGACCCGTAAATCCCGAATAACGCATTAATTAGAGAATAGAGCGCTACAATTACAATTAGTATTGAGGCAGTCATGTACTGAGGGTTGTAGAGAGAGGCTATAGGTTTAGAAAGCACTGAGAACACTACTATCATGTAACCACCTGTCAGAAGCAGCAACCTCATGGACTCCTCGACGTCACTGGCCCTACGCTCTCTGAGCATCCTGGCATAGAGTGCTGACGCAACAGACCCTGAAGCCTGTACTGGCGCCTCAGCAGATAAAGCCACATTCAAGTATGCTACAGGTACCTCACTACCCGTAACCCACGAAACAATGACCCTTAGTGCACTCCTCAAGAAGCCGTTGATTATTCCTATGGCTGGCACGTATGAGGCCTTAAGCCACTCCCTAACTAAGTCTAAGCTAAACCTAGTGTTCACAGCACCGTGCCGCCTGAGCACGTAAGTACAGTAAGTAATTGACACTAAGAAGGCCAGCATGACCGCCAAAACCGCGCCCAGATACTTGAGACCCACGATAACTACTGTGACATAGGCTGCAGTAAGCCTCAGAGTTTCATATACTAACCTTTTATAGCCTATTAACTCGGGCTTAATAACCACAGAGAAAGCTGTCAAGTAAGAGTCCAGCGCCACGAGGAGCGGGATAGGGAGTGCAAGCAACAGCTCAGTTAGTCCCCACCCGATCACGGAACTCTCAAAGTAGGCAAGCCCAACATACATCAGAGATAGAGGTATGAAGTATATTATAGTTAAGATCAGTCCAGTACCTGAGGCTTCAGTCTTCCCACGCACGTAGTACCGCCGCGACCAGTAGGACCATATGCTTACCGGTGCCGACAGCATTAGCGAGGCAGACAGCATTATTCCCCACAGACCGAACTCGCTGACTGGCAATCTCCTAGCAACAACTACGACGAACCCTACAGCTACGAGCATCCTGTAGATCATGGATGCATAGTTGATTAGTGCCGCATACCTCAACCTGATCTTGGGGGTGCTCACCTCAACTCCAACCCTCATGCAGAGTTATTGCAGCACGTACTAGTTACTTGAAATGCCGCCAGCTACGTACGGGAGGTCTGAACAATTACCCTAAACGACTGCTCACCCGAACTTCCTGATGATGAACCTGTGTCCTCTGTACTCGACAATAGCTATTTCCTCGCTTGACACGAGCTCCTGTATGACCTTATCAGGGTCCAGACCCTTCTCTGTGAGGTACTTGTAGGCGTAGTCGATCCTCATGGGATGTACTGACGTTGTCGCCAGCAGTGCTTTCACTGGGTCACCAACGAGCTTAAAGTTCGACTTTTCGTACCCGATCATCAACTCAACCTTGCTTTCACCCAGGTACTCCCACATTAAGCTGTAGCAGGAGAGCACCCTGTCCTCGGCAGGTGGTTTCACCCACGGCTCGCTCGGAGGTCTAATGGGTACTGCTATGTATGCCTTCTCGATCTTTAATTCCTTAAGGAATTCCGCAACCCTCCTACACTTACTTATGGAGTCATTGACCCCGCTCACCAGCATGGTCTCAGTTATCACGGTACCGCTGTAAGTTGCGGCGAAGTCCTTAATCGCCTCAAGTATCCTGCCCAGCTTCAGACCCGGGTGCGGCCTATTAACCAGCCTCCACGTCTTGACGTCGGCGGCGTCTATTTTGAATGAAACAAGGTCGAAGACGTTTAAGTCACTGACGACGTCATCCCTGTAAACAAGAGATCCGTTAGTTAGTACAGCAACAGGCACGCTAACGACCTCCTTGATCTTTTCTGCCATCTTACCCAGGTTCGCGTCTAAGGTCGGCTCACCATCTGGAACGAAGGTTATGTAGTCTATTTTCTCACCAGCCTCTTCAACGGCTGTAATGACTTGGTCCACCACTTCATCAGGGTTGTAAAATACTCCCCTCTCGATCTCGGGGCTCTTCGTCCTACCTAATTGGCAGTAGACACAGGAGTAGGTGCAGTGCTTTAGTGGTATGTTATTCACTCCTAATGACATCCCGAGCCTTCTCGAGGGTACAGGCCCAAATACTACTGATGCCTTCGTAGCTAGCACCTGTATAATGTCGGGTTATTAGAATATAAAATATTCACTGTTTCCCTGAAGCTGCCTGGGCCCCTGCTATGCTGAGTGCATCGTGCCCTGAGCTACATGGACTCACGCGTAAATCCGGTCAGTACGCTAGCTACTAGATTAACTAGTATGTAGATAAGCAGTACTGCATTCATTGACCCACCAAGGAGAGGTAATAGAGTCTCTAAGAGGGCAGTGCCTGAAAACCCGAGGAAGTTGACGAAGGCGAATGAAGTGCCTGAGTACTCGCGCTCATACACCTCCCTCGCCATTGGTGCTATGACTATGTGTACTGCAGAGGAAGCTCCCAGAGCAATTGCGGCCAGTAACGTAAGTAACATATCATGTGTCCCCGGCCTCCACAGTAGTAAGTAGAGGAAGGCCCATGCAGCAGCCTGAAGCACTGGTGCTAGTAGGAGTAATGGCTTCCTCTTTCCAATTACCTTGTCTGATACGTGACCTACTAGAGGTGTTGCGGCAGCGAATGTCAGGGCTACAGCCATTAAGTAGAGTGATGCTGTATTCGCATCTACTCCTCCAACCCTTATGAAGTACTTAAGCCCCCAGTACGACTGAAAGGCGAGCGTGGTTCCGTAGGTTGCGGCAAGTATTATGCCCAGAGACCAGGAGTGGATGCTGCTGGTAACCACCCTCAGTTGCCTGGCAGCGGCCCTAACACTGTCTTTAAGTCCGAGACGGGCGGAAATTCCGAGGTCAGGTATCTGTGAGTAGGTTTGTAGGGAAAGGATTACTGCAGGTATGGCTAGGACTATGAAAGTTACTGCTAATCCGGCATACCCTACTAAGTACCTTAACGGTGCAGTAGCTAATATTGCACCTACATTACCTGCAGTCAGCGCTACCCCAGTTATTCTCGCCCCCACATCCTTGCTGTGGAATACCGCTATGAACCTCTGAAGCGATATGAATATAGCAGCAGCACCAGCACCTATGAGTGCCCTGCCAGCAATCATCAGTGAAGGAACTAGTGGTGTAAATAGAAGCGACCCCGCAAATAGCAGTAAGAGCGAGAGCGAAGTATATCTCTTAATCCCCAGTACATCAGCCAGTACACCACCTGGTATCTGCATTAGTGCGTAAGCATAGAAGTAAGCTGCAGTAATTTGGGAAACCAGGAACTCAGCACTGCTACCGCCCAGCAACTCACTTAATTCAGGAGTCATTACAGCTATAGCTACCCTATGAATGTACACGAGCACGTACGCGGTAAGCAGAGCCAGCAGCCCAGGCAAGTACCTGCGAATACTCAGCTCAGATCCCAAACACTTACTTAGTTAGTACATAAATGCATACACGATATAGGAAAGTTTAAATTAAGTGCAACTCTGTATTACTGGTGTTACATGTATGACAGATGAGGAGAAGAAGTCAGTAACTATTAGGGGGCTTGACAGGGACCTCTACAGGAGGGTAGCGCTGCTGGCTCGGGAGAGTGGGAGGACTATTGGCGAGCTAATTAATGAGTCTATGAGGCTCCTCTTAACAACTACTTCAGCAGCACTTGAGGTAGCAGCTAAGGCTGGAGCGAGAGTTACTGAACTCAGTAGGTCTGTCGCTGAAGGTGTTAAGGAGGGGGTCAGCGAGTGTGTGGAGGTTAAGGACATAAGTGAGTTGGTTCTCAGTGCTGAGGACTTACGCAGACTAGGTAAGCAGGTAGTGCTGAAGAATATAGGGAGGTTGGTGGTTGGTGATGACGTTCCCTACGAGCTATTCAGTAAGGTGATTAGATCGATCGTGCTTGTTGATGAAGTCGTTATTCCGAAGGATTACCCCAAGTTACTTGTAGCTGCTAAGTGCAGGTTTGTTAAGAAGATCACCCAACTAGAGTAGTGCAGCATACTTGAAGTTATTGAAATAATGTTTTTTAATCAAAGCTCCTACACCTTACTGGGCGCTGAAAGTGTTGAGGCTCAAGAACTACGTGACGGTATTAATAGCGCTTGCAGTAGTAATTGTGGGTCTTACAGCACAGGGGATCGTCTGCATGGTACATGCTTCAGGCGGAGGAGAGTCACCCACAACTCCGGCAGGCACACCTACCTCCAACGAAACTACGGTGACCGAGACCGTCACTACGACGGTTTCAACAATCATAACTAAAACCATGACGTACTACAGCGTGATCACTCACACTCAAGAAGTACCTGCAGCAGTGATCGAGTACTACGGACCAATGACATATTTCTTGCTGTTCTTGATTATGGCACTGACTGTAGCGCTGGGCTTCGCGCTCAAAAAATGTAGGTCCTCGTCCAGCACGTCTTCAACTTAACTCACTTACCTACGTGGCGAGTCAACACCCGTTTTTATTGTGCGGGTATGGCTACACCGATAATTACGGAAGCAATTAACGAAAGCGGTGTTATTAAAGCAATGGTCACAGCTATGATGTCATCCCTGAAGCCGTAGATCCTAGCGAAAACGAGGTTCATAGTTGCTGGAGGCATCACTGACTCAATCAGTGTTGTTGCGAGCCAGACCCCTGATAAGCCCACAGCAGCAGAGAGCGCGATGTGTATTAGCGGGGAGAACAGTAGTCGCCAAGCAACTACCCAAAGTACGGGTCTGCTGAGGGCCCTCCTCCCAATACCCAGAATACTGTACCCGACGATAGCGAAGCTACTCAATATAATGGTGCCCAAGAAGTTCTTAGCCACAGTTAACGGTGTGGGTGGTGCAGTACTGCCTAAGAACGCCCTGAGTATAAGGGATACAAGGAGTGCAATGGCTGGAGGAAATTTAAGGATCCCCTTCAACACACTTAATAAACCGTCATTTCCGTCCTTCCTTCTAAGTAAGCTACCAACTACGGGGACGGCTATTGAACTCACCATGATGTTCGCTGCATTATAGATTGCGGCAGGGTCTGGAATACCGTAAAGCACAGTAACTAGAGGTATTGGAAGAAACCCAGTATTTTGCAGTGCAGACGAGTATATCAAGGAGCCAGCAAACTCCCTCTGGTACCTAAGTAACTTACTGTAAGCTACAAAGCACAGAATTACTGCTGCAGCAGTGTACGTAGCAGAAACAAAAATCATGGCTGACACCTTCGAAAGGTCTGTGAATATTGTACTGTACACTATCAGGTAGGGCATGACAATAAACAGCAGGAACTTACTTAAGTAATCTATGGGTCTACCTAGCTTGAACCTCCTACACAAGACCCCAGTAGCTAGTGCTGCAACCGCTATTGCAACTCTAGCTAAGTTGTCGATTAAGTAGACCACCTCCTACAAGTAAGTACGGAATTACTCATAAGTATAGCTGTAATTAACTTTTAAAGGAGGAGGGGTTGTGAGGGACGTCTATAAGTGTAGGAAGTGTGGGAGGTATGTTGAGGAGCCAGTGCACTGCGGGGCAAGAGCGGAGCTGCTAATGAGCAGTAGGGATAGGCTGGCTCTGAGTAAGCTGGTGTCTTACCTACTGAGGCATGACCCGGCGGGAGCTGGCTTAAGGTTGGGTAGTGAGGGCTGGGTCAGTATTAGTGAGTTAGTAAGAGGAATTAAGGAGGTATGGGTAAATAAGAACAGGTATGGGTGGGTTACTGAAGAACACATTAAAGTGCTTGCCCTACTAGACCCGAAGGAGAGGTTTGAAGTAAACGGCGGTTTCATCAGGGCTAGGTATGGGCACAGTAGGAGTTTAGGGTTTAAAGTAGTACTCAACTATGAATTAGATAGTGAGTCTAGAGTGCTCTACCACGGCACTGCAGGCAGGAATCTTCAGCTAATACTCAGAGAAGGTATTAAACCCATGAGGAGGCAGTATGTTCACTTAACTACTGATGAGGGAGTTGCCTGCGAGACCGGGGCCCGACATGGCAGGGCGGTGGTCCTAGTTATTGATGCTGAGTGCCTGAGGAGCTCAGGTATTGATATATTCAAGGCTAGTAAAGTAATAAGACTCGTCAAGTATGTCCCAACCAAGTGTATTAAAAAATACTTCAGTTGCTGAAGTGATCCAAAGGAAACTCTGGTATAATACAATTATTACAATTATTACAGGTTATTGTAATATAGACGTAAAGAAATTTTTAGTTATTCCCGCTAGTAGCTCGGGGAGATGCGACGGTACTGCTGATCGTCATAGGGCTGGCGCTAGCGTTCTACATCGCCTGGTGCATAGGTACTAACGATGCTGCAAATCCTACTAACACTGTTGTTGGGTCAGGCGCCCTCAAACTTAATAAGGCAATTCTTCTCTTCAGCATCTTCGCATTCCTTGGCGCCTTAATTCAGGGGTGGATGGTCATCAAGACGTTTGGGAGGGGTATTGCTGACGTGAGGACTATATATGATGCCATAACAGCATCAGCGGCGACAGCTTTCTGGATAACTCTGGCTTCCTACAAGGGTTTGCCAATATCGACTACTCAATCGTCAGTGGGCGCTGTTCTCGGCATAGGTCTAATTTATACTCTCCTAGGGTATGGAGGCAGTATCAATGTAGCGGTCCTAGTCAAGGTCTTCTTAAGCTGGCTGACATCACCCCTAGGCGCTATTGTCCTAGCTGCTATTTTCTACAAGTTATTCACTAACATAGCAGGGAGGTTAGCACGTAGCGGTAAGAATGTAAATAAGATATTTAGGATAGTATTAATATGTGCTCTAGCCTACTCAGCTTACTCCTTCGGCGCTAACGACGTAGGGAATGCGACAGGAGTTTATGTAACGGTCGTTAGTGTGGGCGGTGTAAGTGTTCCAACCTTCGATTTAAGAACTGCTTTCATGCTTGCTGCACTAGGTGCTCTGGGGATATCGCTTGGAGGTTTTACGCTGGGTAAGAGGGTCATTAAAACAATAGCTTTCGGGATAACTAGGCTTGACTACATTACTGGCTCAGCTGCAGGACTTGCTAACGCACTCGTGGTCTGGCTCTTCACTACAATACCTAGTATTGTTTGGGGGTGGGGTATGCCGATCTCTACTACTCACGCGTCAGTCTCAGCTGTTCTAGGCGTTGGTTTAGCTAAGTACGGTGTTAGAGGAGTTAATTGGAGGACTTTCATTAAGATACTTATTTCCTGGTTTCTTACAGTACCTATAACTGCTTTATTTACTATGGGTTTGAGGGCCCTCCTCATGTATGTAGCTCATGTATAATGCATGACTGAAAAATCCATATAAACCATGAGAAGAAAAGTAGGAGGTGTAGAGGGAGTTCATCATGGGCGCGCCCACTTGGGCATGGCTGAGTAGGAGGGTTGAAGCAAAAGTAATTGGTAGGGCGCTGGAGCACGCGAGTAAGGTCATTGAGGTGGCTGAGGCTAGCTACAAGCTCTTCCAGGAGTTTAGGGATGGTTCAGCGGATAAGGTGAAGGAGAACTACAGCACAGTTCATAAGCTCGAGAAGGAGGCCGACGAGATCAAGAGGTCGATACTTAAGGAGCTGAGCAGGGGCTTCATACACCCGATTGATAGGGAGGAGCTCGTTAGGTTGGTACTAATTAACGACGATATCGCTGCATACCTCAAGGCAGCATCCAGAAGGGCGTGCTTAGTAGATCCCGGCGGAATAACCGCGGTTATTCGTGACCTAATAATGGAGATGGTGGGGAGGGTTGTTGAGTCAACGAAGCTACTTAAGAAGGCTATTGAAGCACTGGTTAACAGTCCGGAGAGCGCGCTCGAGCTGGCGGACAGTGTTGAAAGGCTTGAGGAGGAGGTTGATGAAATAAGAATGGAGGCACTGGCCGAGGTTCTGAAGCTCTGTGATGAGGCCAAGCCCTCAGCGTGTATCATAGCTAAGGAGATAGTTGACTCCGTTGAGAATTCTGAGGACAGGTGTGAGGACTCAGCAGACGTTATTAGGTCGATAGTAGTGCTGAGGACCTAGTATGCAGGGTTAGGAGCTTGCGGGGGCAGAATTAGATTCAAGGTCCTACGAATTTCTGGTGAATGACTTCTAATTAGGTGATTTTCTGATCGGGTGAGGTACCATCAAACCAGGCAGGCCGAATCTGGAGTCGATTGTGTGGATAGTTACTGGTAAGTGTAACTTAAACTGTAGGCACTGCTACGCTTCACCATATAGGTCTGAGGCCGATCTGAGTAGTGCTGAATCTAGACGTCTTGCTAGGGAATTAGCTGAGGCCAGGGTCAGGCACATAAACTTTACGGGTGGTGAACCGCTGTTAAGAAGGGACATCTTCGACTTGCTGAAGTACTGCATTGAGCTAGGATTGGATGTAAGCGTCTTCACAAATATGACCTTAGTCAACAGTGAGGTAGCAGAAAAGCTAGCTAGGCTGGAGATCTTTACGTTAACGAGTCTGGACGGTCATGTTAGGGAAGTGTTTGAGGCGGTAAGAGGTGCTGGAACATGGGAGAGATTCCTAAGGGGAGTAAGACATGCTAGGGATGCTGGAGTTGAATTGCATATTAACATAGCGGTTACAGAGTTGAACTGGATGTACGTGGATAAAATAATTGATAAAGCAATTGAGTTGAACGGGGCTTCAGTATCACTGATTCCCTCGATGCCGGCGGGGAACGCCCTTAAGAATAAAGTCTATGTGACCTCGGATCACTTTAAGCAGGCATTAGCAAAGGCGGCTGAGAAGGCGGAGGAACTGGGTATTGAGTTAGCTGTGTGGTGTGCGCCCTTCGTCGGCTTAGTGACTGACTCAAAGTACGTGGTGTATGGTAACTGCAGGAACTGGGGAGTAATGGACATATCACCAAGTGGTAAAGCTTTAGTCTGTGATGTTCTGAATGTTAGAGTAGCTGACGTAATTAAGGAGGGTGTGATTGAGGCGTGGAAGCGCTTAACGACGGGTGAGTTGGGCAGGTTAATTCACGAGCTGGTAGTTAAGGATGTATGTAGAGGGTGCCCACAGCTGAGGAGTTGCTTGGGAGGGTGCTATGCTAGGGCATACATAGTTTATGGGGATCTGAAGTCACCTGACCCACTCTGCCCTAGGGTAAGAGGTCTTTAAATTTACTAGCCCACTAAGTTAACTCATAGATATACGAAGACTTACGTGCTAGCTGCTTAAAATACGGGCTGATGCTTAATGAATTACTTACATTCTTTAGGTATGTATTTCCCTGCTCATGGTACTTTTAGTTTGTTTTAGTTGTTTTTAATTTTGTGTGCGGGGTTAGTCCTTGGTGCGGGTTCATTAGCTTCACCCGTACTTCATGGGGCTCGGTCAAGAGGGACGTCATACCCCTCCCTGAGGTTTAACAAGTAAGTAGAGGTAATTAAAGATATTTAAACGAATAGTTAAACCCGAAACAGCTTACTCATTACCTTCTTATACCACTTAGTGCGTCTCTCCATGCCTGATGGTACTTGCGTACCTTCTCATCGGATGAGAGATGTGAGAGTACGTCATCTCTCCTGGTGAGGGATATTAGGAGGGTTTTCTCACCCCTACTTGATGCTGTGGCCCTTATCCCGGGCCTGACACTGACTAGTCCAGCCATATTCAGTAGGTTGACAGCATCCTCAACCTTGTTTTTCTTGGGGATTCCCCCCTCCTCGCCTAAAGTTCTTTTAAATCCTGAAAGCTCCGTAATTAATTCAGGAAGCCATAAAGTCCCTGAGAAGAGGTACAGCACTCTGAGGACATCCCCCATAACCTCCTTAAGCCCGCTCCTAGCTGTGAGGACTTCCTTTAAATCGAACTCCAAGTCTATGACCCAAAAAGAGACTGTAACATAATTTAAAAATTATTTGGGTTGTAGCTACAGGATCACTCAGTAGTTAGGGGGAGGAGCGTGAGCTTAAGAAGTATTGTGGTTAGGGTAGTTGTTGATAATAGAGTTGCTAACTCGGAATTCATGAGTACTTGGGGGTTATCACTCCATACTGAACTAATCTATGATGACGGTGTTCGCAAGCTATTATTTGATGTCAGCGGTGACTACGAGGTCTGGCAGCACAACGCCAGATTACTTAAAATTAACCCACGTGAGATATGCGCGGTTGTCATTAGTCACTGGCACGGAGACCACGCGGGTGCGCTGCGCGAGGTTCTGAGCCTTATTGGTGGGGAAGTGCCAGTGTACTCGCCATCAGGTCTTAGGAGGTGGGGTGCCGGTGAATTCAATGTTATTGAATGCGGGGAGGGTACTGAAGTTCTTCCGGACGTATACACTACTGGGACGGCAGGGTACTTAATAGCCGAGCATGGTCTAGCCATTAGATTGGCGGGTAAGGAGATCGTTTTGCTTGTGGGGTGCAGTCACCCTGGACTTCGACACCTTATCAGAAGGGCTACAGAGGTGTTTGGCGGGGGTAGAATGTACTCAGTAGTTGGCGGCTTCCACATAACATCGGAAGCTGAAGGAGTGGATGTGGCTGAGTACTTAAGGAGTGTTGGGGTTAAGTACGTAGTTCCTCTTCACTGCACTGGGGATGAGGCAAGATCAGCGATAGAGAGAGTATTTCGTGCGGACTGCATTAGGACAGGTGCCGGAGGAGTTATTAAGTTTTAGCTCCTGCTGCTACTGCAGCACAACATCCATTCTAATGCTGGCGCCTTCAACAGCCTTCAAGATCTTGAGTAATTTGCCACTAACCCTGCATGAACGTACCTTAAGCTGTGTTCCATTAAACATTATTACGCAACTATCGGAATGCCAGACCACGGAAATGCCTTTAATTCTCCTCTCACCAGGACTTCCTAAATCTTTGCTGTATTCATCGTATAGCTTAAGTAGTTCCTCTTCATCAGCTTTCATTATGCTTCTAACACTAACTTCAAGTGTTTTATCTGTGATTAGAGGTATTTCTCTTAGTTCATTAGCGCTTAACTGGAGTACGATGTAGGAGGGCTTCCCTAATACCTTGATGAGGGTTTCAAGAACGTGCCTGGCTACCCTCAAATTAGGTGTAGTAATGCTATCACCTAAGTAAATATCGTCTTAAAGCACATAAACTATTAATGAGTGATCTGGCAGAAGACCAAGCTTTTAGAACATAAAGTACTGGTTACGAAAAACTTACTTGTTTTTACCTTGTCCTAAGCCTTGGCTCAACAATGGTCTCTATAGCCATGCCCAGAAGGACGAACGTCAGCGACGTTACTGCTAGGAGGATCCCGGGTGGCAGGATCCACCACCAGATATCATACCTAGCACTCATTCTTGCAGAAGCCAGTACCTTACCCCAGGTTGGCCATCCGTGCTCTAGCCCGAGAACACTTAGTCCTGCCTCAGTCAGTATGGCGTTCGGGACGCTGAAGACCAGTGTTGCGGCGGCGTAAGGGAGTATCTGGGGTATGATGTGCTTGAAGATTATTCTGGCGCTCCCAGCACCTATGGCGCGGGCTGCCTCGACGTACGGTTCTTCCTTAATGCTTAGTGTCATTGACCTGACGACTATCGCTAAACCACCCCAACCAAAGACTATGAGCACGATCATGATTACTGGTAGCCTTAGATCTACAGGTGTTATATCAACGAGTAATATGAGGATCGGTAGGAGAGGGACGTTGCCTAAAACATCAATAACTCTCTGCAGGAACTCATCGACCAGTCCTCCGAAGTACGCGCTTACAGCTCCCGTGAATA
>JAGGUC010000004.1 GCA_021158735.1 Desulfurococcales archaeon
ATATGCTTAACAAAAAATCCTCTTATTTTCCGTAGTCTTGTAGGTTTTCTTACTCTTCTTTCTTAGCTAGGACTATCTCGATTGTAGAGACCCTAGTCTGCCTTCCCTCAGCTGTTGTTACTACCTGACTCCCTATCTTAATGTCCTTGACGTTGACCTTATCCGGCAGGAACCTGCTCCTCACAATTTCGACTGTGTCAACAGCCTTGCTGATAGCTCTTCCTCTAGCCTTAATCACTATTTCCTTTACACCCTGATTCAGTAGGGTTAGAGTCGCTAGCACATAGTTCATTACAGGTTTCTTACCTACTAAGACTACATTACTTGATATTGGACTTGGGGCTTGGGATGCCATGTCTTTGCACCTCTCGCTTTTTGTTTTTCTCAGCACTCTACATGTAGGTTAGTCTTATAAATTTTTAGTTTCGACAGTAACGATTTTAGTCCCCTAACACTATTTGAAGGGGTAGGGAAATGGAAGAAGCCTTTAAAAAGGAATTCAACGGCATAGCTAAAATTCAAGAAGCAATGGTGGATCTTGCAAAGAGTTTAGCTGAAGTGAAGTTAACACCTCAGGACCTAGCAAACCCTGTGTCATTCCAGTTAGCCTTTTCAAGACTTTATGAAACCATAATTAACGTTATAGAAAAAGGCGGTAAGAAGTCATTCGTAGCTGAGGTGCGCTTTAAAGACAGCCTAGGCAATATAGTGTCATTTGCTGTCGACCTAGGGGAAAGTCCCCCACCATTTTCTACTGACAGAGTGAGGGCCAGGATAATTGTTGAACTCTACGAAGAGTTATAAGTAGCAAGTAAATTAGATCACGGCTTTACATAGCTGGAAGGTGCGTTGTTTGAATTCAAACAATAATATCCTAAGAATAAGGGTGAAGTCCTGGCTTGATAAAGATGATTTTAGGAAGATCCTGAAGTTCGCCGACTATTTAGGTCGTGAGGAAGGTTACTCGGTTTTCAAAATAAGTAGAAGTAAGGCACTGGCTAACAACCTAAACACTGACGACATTCTTGACATTCTGGAACGTCTAGGATTCGAGTACTCACCTGACCTTCCAACACACCTAGACAAATTGCTCTCCGGGTCGGGTAGGGCCATAATCAGCTATGACAGTAGCAGATTAGTGGTTAAGTTTGACACCTTCCTAGGAAGCAAACTCCACGACACACCTCTGAGGAATATACTGAGGTATAGTAAAAAGGAGAGAGTCTTCTTTACAGAGCCATTCAAGTACCAAGAGCTTAAAAGCGTGTTAGATAGCTTAGGATTTAACATAGAAGACCTAACCGGATTTTCTAATGCCCTAGACTTTCCTGAAAGTATTAGATTTCGCGGTAAGCTAAGGGATTATCAGAATGAAGCCCTAATTGCCTGGACTAGGAATGACTGCAGAGGTGTCATAGCGCTTCCTACAGGTTCTGGAAAGACCATAGTAGCGGTCGCTGCTTTAGCCAAGGTTAACTTGAGGACATTAATAGTCGCCTTTACTAAGGAACAATTATACCAGTGGAAAAGAGCCCTTACAGAATTTACAGATGTAGATGAAGCATACATAGGGATGTATTTCAGTGAAGAAAAAAGAATCGCTCCAATAACCTTAACAACTTACCAGACAGCTTTCAGACATGCCAGCAAGTTTGCACCGTACTACGGACTGCTCATAATAGATGAGGTGCATCATCTACCAGCAGAGAAATTTAAATATATAGCTACCTCCTTGCCAGCTCCTAAAAGACTAGGGCTTTCTGCAACACCGTACAGAGAAGACGGCAAGCACTTAGAGCTATTTCCACTTATGGGCGGGGTAGTTTATTCTAAGTCACCTCAAGAACTAGCTGAGCTCGGCTACCTAGCTTCATATAAGGTAATCACAATAAGGGTCACGCTGAAACCTGATGAGAAGAAGAAGTACTTGGAACTGCGACGTAAGTATAGAGGACTGATTGGTGGTGCTGACTTCAATGAAGTTTTGGAGGCAGCTAGAAGAGGCAATAAGAGAGCTATTGAGGCTTTAAAGATCCATAACGAGATTAAACAGCTAGTGCAGAAATCAAAATCAAAATTTGATAAAACCGTCAAGATAATTAAGGATGAACTAAAGCGTGATGCTAAGATAATAGTCTTCGCACACTACGTTGACCTAGCTAAGAGGATAGCTGATGCTGTTAAGGGTTACCTATTAACTGGGGAAACCGATAATAAACGCAGACGTATAATTCTGGAGACTTTCAGGAAAATACCTTCAGGCGTGCTAGTAGTTACTACCGTGGGCGATGAGGGTCTAGACATACCGGACGCTAATGTTGGAATTCTTGTTGCAGGCACTGGGTCAAGAAGACAGTTCATACAAAGGTTAGGTAGGCTACTACGCCCACAACCAGGTAAGAAGGCAATTTTATATGAGGTAATAGTTAAGGGAACTAGCGAGGAAATTCATTCAAGAAAAAGAAAAACTATGGATCTAGGTACTAATACGGAAAATTAATTAGTCTCTACAAGTGCCTAGAGTACATAAAGTATGCTACGCAAGGCATACTCAACTAGGTATTCGTTAAAACCCAAAAATACTATAGAATTGTTGTGAGGAAGCTCTATAATCAGAGGCATGTCTTCTATATAAAGCAGAGGCTTGCCAATCACACTTAATTTCTTGAACCGGCTTAGTGGAGCTATCTTCATCTCTAAGTTATTACTGGGTAAGCCGTATAAGAGTGGGTGAGTGCGCCAATAATAACGAAGTCCTCCAGTAACTTTTTTGAGCTCTACATCCTTGAAGCCCGCGACATTAGCAACATGCTTCCTATTCAAAAATCTGCCTTCATAATCGCTGATAGCAAGAGGGCCGTCCACTATATTAACTGAGGAGTCATCCCTGCATATAAGGCCCAGTTCATTAGTCAACCTAATTAGAGGTCCACTACCTATACACTGGACAGCTCTCTCACCCGTTGTCAGTAATTTCTTTCCCTCGACCCACACATCCTCAGCTACATTAAAACACCGCAATCTCTCTCTATACGAGTTATCAGACAATACGGTCGCACCTTGATCTTCCTCAATAAAACTAAATGGTGGAAAAACTACGGATTTCTTATTATCTCTTCTATTACCCCTAAACACAACTGGTACAACAGATGGCTTTAGGATTAAAGCTATCCTACCTGCCGTATCAGCTAGCAGAAGACTCCTAATTAAGTTCACATATCCCCTTAGTTCAACATCCACTAGTTCACAAATTATCGAGTGCTCTCCTATCTTCATAGTAATTGCCTGTGCACAGTACTTAGATCGTTAAAGAACTTTTAGTTTTATATGTGGAGTTCCTTAGTGTTCCTTCACTAACTAAGATTTCACTATGAACTACGTTCCCACATATTGCAGGATAAAGGTTGAGGGTATACATGCCGTCACCTGCGCAGCTCACTATCACTTACCATAAAAACCTCTGCCTAACCATATAAAAACTACGTTTTCATAGCATATCTTCTAGGTCTTTCAAGGTAGTGCTTAAACAGAATAAATTGTCCTACTTGGCATAATATACCGTGGTAAGATATTATATAGGCTATAGCAGATACTAACTCCGGTACACATTTGCCAGGTATAGGTATGATGAACCTTGTAAGGACTGAGTATTGATGAGATCCAGGCTACTGATACTTAATTAAATAATATAAGGTTACATCATCCTGATATTAATTCATGAACTAAACAAGTTT
Organism: Desulfurococcales archaeon; assembly: GCA_021158735.1. Taxonomy (GTDB): domain Archaea; phylum Thermoproteota; class Thermoprotei_A; order Sulfolobales; family NBVN01; genus B83-G16. The sequence continues at coordinate 3,735 of JAGGUC010000004.1, forward strand.
ATTAGTTTTACCGCAACATGAATATATGAGATATCTATGCCCGCTGCTATTATATTAATAAACACGGAAATCGGGACAGAGTCCG
>JAGGUC010000113.1 GCA_021158735.1 Desulfurococcales archaeon
CTCCCTCATAAACTCGATAACCTCATCACATAACGGTAGTTCCTTGACTTTTAAACCGACATTGTTTAGGTTCAGTACTCTAAGTATTGAACCCATGCCATCACTTATGTCAGTTGATGCGGTCACGGTATACTTCTTAATCACATCTAGGAACTCAATAGGTGGGTGAGGGTACATCGCCTTACTCAACACGTCCTCCCACACTCTGTAGTCAAGTTTCTTAGAGTACACTATGTACGGTATTGCTGAAATACCTAAGCATTTACTTACATATGCCTTATCGCCTACTTTTAGGGGAGTATTAGGTACTACCTTATGCGCTACCCCAATTACTGCTACGTCGATCCAGGCCTCATTACTTCCTGAAGAATTGAGATCGCCACCACAGTACAGGGCATTTATTGACTTGCTTAAGTTCTTAATACCCCTAATTAAGTTCATCAATAAATCAGCTTCCCAGCTCTTCGGAACCCCGAGAGATGCTGCAATTAATACGGGCTTACCGCCTTTAGCTATGATGTCTGCAGTGGCTGAGCACGCAACCCTATAGCCGAAGCTGTCCCAAGACTGCCACGGGTACTTAGAAGCTTTAGCTGATGTACCGTCAATGTTCACTAACACCCAGACATCGCCAACCGGGTAAGCAATAGCGTCATCGTACTTGCTCAGGGAACTTCCATGAACAGAATCCACGAATTCCTCAAGAATCTTTCTTACTACTTTTTCCTCACCAAGTAAACTCAGTTTCAAGAAATCACCAACTAATAACAGCTTTATTCATTATTATAGCTTATACAGATAGCTTTTATTAAGCCAAATAACCTAGTTTGCAGTCATCCTCACTAGGGGTTATGCCGCATGTGAGTAGCTAGCGTTTGCTGTGAGCCAGCGGTTGCCACCAGTAACTGAAATAAACTGAATTAGTAGGTTATGTAAATTGTGCTTTGAAGAGCCTGCACACAATAAAGTAAAAACTTATTTATCTAGATAACCTAGTTATCTATTTGGTGGTCGCTACGCACAGCGGTAGGACGGTATGTTGTTTATGGTTTGGTTGCGATTACTTAAGCATCAGGAAACTTTCCTGTAATATATACTCAAGAAGTATGACCAGTTCTGCCACACTTAAGATTAATTATGTGGAAATCTACCGCTGACTATTGTACTGAGTCCTTAACTCAATGTAGCAGCTCTGTTAATACCTTAAAATCAGTAACCGAGGTATGTCAATGCCCATACCCGAGTACCGTACCGGCGGGATCCTAATTCGGCTGATTAAGTTACTTTTCAGGAAGTGGTACATGCTTGCTGCTTCTGCTGTATTAGTAATCATTTATGCCAATACAGTTAGTGTGGGCCCAGTAATAATTAAGTATGCGATAGATTATGGGATCACTGTAGGGAATATTGGTGTTGCTGTAAAGTATTCATTAATTTTAATGGGTGTCACCGCGATTGGAGCTGCTACATGGTTCGTTACTAGGTATCTAACAGCTCTTCTTTCTCAGGAGCTCGCCCACTACTTAAGAGTGAAGGCCTTCGAATCAATTCACCAGCAGTCCATGGAGTTTTTCGACAGAATAGCTGTAGGGCAGCTGATATCTAGAATAACAAATGATACTAATAGACTTGCCCGCACCCTATCATGGCAGATCAGGAATATCGTCAATCTCTCCTTTACTGCAGGGCTGTCATTATACTACATGTTCACCATGAGTCCCAGGCTCTCGTACATCATACTCTTAGCCATAGTTATTATGGCTTTAACTAACGCTAGATACGTTACACTAATCAGGCCGCTGTATGACAGAATAAGAAACCAGCTCGGTGTTCTTGCATCCATAGTCACCAGCAACTTAAACGGCATTAGGACAGTTAAAGCACTTGCTCTTGAAGATCATGAAATACACAAATTTACAGGTGAAAATAATGAATTCGCCAATCTTAATTTAAGAGTAGCCAAAGTCAGGGCTACCTACGGTAACGCCCCACAGTTGGTCTTAGGTGTAACACTAGCTTCCGTCCTATACTTAGGAGGGAGCGGCATAGTTGCTGGTTCAATTAGTGTTGGTGAATTAACAGCATTCATTACCTACCTCACACTACTAATGTGGCCCATGAGAGCCTTAGGATTCACAATAAGTGCCTTCCAGAGGTCTCTGGCTGCAGCTAAGAGAGTATTCGAGATCATTGATGCTGAGCCGGAAGTAAAGGATGACCTGAAAGCGAGGAAACTTGACGATATTAAAGGTGAGATAGTTTTCGATCATGTTACGTTCTACTATACGGAAAAGAAACCTGCGTTACTTGATGTGAGTTTCAGGGTTGCTCCAAGAGAAAAGATCTTCCTGACGGGACCGCCAGGCGCTGGCAAATCAACGATTCTGAAGTTACTCATGAGGTTTTATGAGGTTAGGAACGGCAGAATACTCATTGATGGCTGCGATATTAGGCAGGTTGAGATTAAGTCCCTCAGAGACCATATCGCCTTAGTACCGCAGGAGCCCTTCATATTTTCTGGCACGGTCAAGGAGAATATAGCCTTTGGGAATCCCGACGCTAGTATGGAGGACATTGTGAGGGCTGCTAAGGCGGCTAAAATACATGACTTCATTAGCTCACTTCCGGATGGGTATAATACAGTCATTGGTGAGAGGGGGATCACACTCTCTGGAGGCCAGAGGCAGAGGATAGCTATAGCGAGAGCCCTAGTAAAAAGACCTAAAATACTTTTGTTGGACGACCCAGTATCAAATCTTGATACGGAGACAGAAAAGAAACTCATTGATGACTTAAAGAAGATCTTGCGCGGTATGACAGTCATTATTGTTGGTCAGAGAATTTCACTGGCTACTCTAGCTGACAGAATACTTGTCCTAGATCAAGGACGGATAGTTGAGGAAGGTACTCATAAGGAGCTAGTATCTAGGAGTGGACTGTACTACAAGCTTTACACAACCAGTGTTGGAGGTGGGAGTTAATGACGCTGCATCCCTCAGCAGCAACTCTCAGTGAGGAAGCACGTGAGACGTCGGCTTGGGAGTTACTTAAGAGGGTATCTCGTGACCTTTCCAGGTATAGGGTACAGGTAGCTCTCGTAGCGCTATCGATAGTAGCCTACACCCTCACCAGCATAGCAACACCTTACACCTTAGGTATCATAATCGATAACTACATACTTAAGGGCAACCTACCCGGACTTGCCACTATGTCACTCATATACTTCTTACTTCTGCTGGGGCAGTGGGCATCAATGACAGCCAATACCTACTACATTCAAACAGTCGGGCAACTCTACTTAAGAGACCTTAGAAACAAGATATTCAGTAAGTTACAAAGACTGTCAATGAAGTTCTTTACATCCAGGAGAATAGGGGATCTGGTTTCAGCGACAATAAATGACACATCCACTCTAAATGATGTTCTTGTATCAGGCATATTGTCGGTTCTGGGACACCTGCTGTCACTTGTCGGTGTTGTTGCGATAATGATCTACATCAACCCCGTAATGACGGCCGTAGCTCTTACTAATGTCCCACTCCTTATCTTTATAGCAAGAACGTACGGTAGGAGGCTGAAGGAGGCCCATAGGGTGGTTAGGAAGAAGGTGGCTGAATCCACCATGCTGGTTGAGGAGTCAATTGCTGGTATATTAACCATTAAGGCTTTCGGGATGGATGAACGTATTCTGAGGGTTTTCAATACTGTTTCGAACGAGACCTCCCGGGCGTTCGTAGGGGTTGCAAAGCTCATGGGACTCTTTTGGCCCTTCATGGATCTGACCGTAACCCTCTCCGTGATCCTCGTACTGGCCTTTGGGGGGTACTTAGTCAGTGTTGGCGCTGCCAGCATCGGTGTGGTGGTGGCCTTCATACAGTATGTAAACAGGTTAGCCAGACCCATAACACAGTTTGTGAACATGTATGACTCGCTACAGGCGGCACTGGCGGCTGCTGAGAGGATCTACGCTGTACTCGATTCCGAGGAGGTTGAACGAGAAGTGATTGGTGCAGTGGAGTTAAAGAACTTACGCGGTGAGATCGAGTTGAGGAATGTCACCTTCAGTTATGTTCCGGGAAGGCCTGTATTGAAGAATGTTAATATTCATGTAAGGCCTGGTGAAGTTGTTGCAGTAGTTGGAAGTACAGGAGCTGGGAAAACTACTCTGGTAAACCTGGTTATGAGGTTCTATGACTCTGACAAAGGGCAGGTGCTGATTGACGGAATTGACGTTAAAAAAGTAAAGTTGAGTAGCTTGAGGAGAGCAGTGAGTTACGTGCCACAGGAGACTTATTTATTTCCGGGAACTATAATGGACAATATTAAGCTCGGAAAACCAGGTGCAAGTGATGAGGAGGTTATTGCGGTGTGTAAGGAGCTAGGCATACATGAATTCATAGAACGAATGCCGGACGCCTACATGACGGATGCTGGTGAAATGGGTAAGAAACTATCGACAGGTGAGAAGCAACTCATTGCTATAGCTAGGGCCATGCTCCGAGACCCAGCAGTAGTTATTCTCGACGAGGCACTATCAAGCATTGACGTAGTTACAGAAGCTATGCTGAGAAGGGCCATGAAGAAACTTATGGAGGGTAGGACAGGGATCATAATTGCACACCGCTTAAGTACAGCTAAAGACTGCGATAGGGTAATAGTTATTGAGGATGGAGAAGTTATTGAGGAAGGCACCCACGTTGAGCTAATGAATGCCAGAGGCAGATATCATGAACTATACAAAAATATGACAAGAGCAATAACTACTGCATTACTAAACTCACCAAAATAGCAGAGAACAAAATAATATCCAATACCCACTACTGCCGTGTCCATTATTTTCACTCTTGAGTCAGGAACTAGAGCAAGCTTACACACCGTATACGTACCTCAAAGTACAGAACTAACAGAATAAATTAACGGTATAGTAGTGAGATCAGAGTTGAGTTCTGCTGGAAATCATTTTTAGACTAGGCTTTCACGACACTAAGTGCGTGAGGGTCTCGCAAGATATGAGGCTTCACATAATTTATATTAAGCATTTAGATAGCTGTTACCTAAAGTTCTTTCCTGAATCATATTAGAGAATTTTCCGACTGCAACGGTATGTACGGGTCTCATCATATGAATATTCCATGGCTTACTCCGCACAATATAGGCAAAAGATTGATGCGTGAATTAATAATATGGAGCCGCCGGCGGGATTTGAACCCGCGACCACCGGCTTACGAGGCTTGGGACAAGCGTAAACTAGTTCCCAGAAACTATGTGAATCGGGAACTAGAGTTCGTCTTTGAACTCATCCCCGATCTAAATCCACTCCCGCGGGAACCGCTAGTTAGTTGTTTCAGGATCTCTGCTTGACTTTGTTTGCTTTTAGCTTCTGCTGGGTAATGCCTTACGAACTCCATGATTTGCTTAACGGTCTTGCTGAGTTCTTCACGGCACCTGTCCTTAAAGATACCTAGACGTACTTTAGCCACTACACCCTCGCTTGTTCCAGGCTCGATCTTCGAGAACTTCTCGAGGTCCACGCCCTCAAAGAAAGCTTTAAGTGCTACTTCATAGCAGAGCCTTTCAATTGAGTGATTCACTACGCCTTCAGCTCTATGCCTAAGGATTTTGAGGAGCTCGTTATGTAGATTCTTATCTAACACCTCGTACGCCCTCAAGTAGGTCTTCCTAGACTCCTCACTAAGTTCTGGTGAGGGTATTGACGTATACTTCGCGAGCTCTTCAAAACCGCTTACGTCAAGAACCGCTCTAAGTTCAAATAGGTGCCAGAGTTCATTAAGTATGGATTGAATGGCTTCACCACAAATGCTGCTGACGGCCTTCGCATCAATAGGTGTAGGGTGGTAGGTCATGCTCACCAACTTACTATCCTCAGCTAACATTAACGCCCGCCTTACGTTACTACTTAAGGCGCGAGCAATCGCGTAAGCTACTAGCTCCCTACCGCACGGATCACCCCTCAGAACCTCAGCAAACTCCCTCTCGATCCCGCCCAAGTACTTTAATACCTCATCAACCACTCCTTCAGGATCCTTCAGTAATTTACAGAGGAGCCTCCCACCCTCAGTAGCCCTAACTTCATGCCTACTCAGCTTAGACGAGATCTCCTTAGACTCAACAACGACCAAGCCAGCACCAACCAGAGGCTTTAATGCCTTATTAATCGCGTAGATCGAGCTCCCTAATTCATAAGCTAGCCTCCACTTAGAGAAAACCCCGCCCTCACCGCACAGCTTCTCAAGAACCTCAGCCCTCCTACCCCTAAGCATGAGTAACGTCCTTAAAAACTCAACATACTTGCTGAGGAACCCATCAACGCAGACCACAGGAACCACCAATAAAATTATGGCAATATAGGTTAATAAATACATTGCCAGATAATTTCATAGTGCGAGGCAATTACCCATTTCCTTTATAAGCAATGAGATCGAGGGAGAAGTGGGGATGGGACACGTCCAGGAAATTGCTACAGGAGGTGCTGGAAAATCCGAGGGTGCTTTATGTCGGCGGTAGGTACATCACGCGCATGACCACCAAAGGCGAGAGGTACCTGATCTACCTGCCCTCAAACCTAAACGACCTATGGCGGGTGCTATGGGGCAACAAGCACAGGATTAAGGTTTACATCGAAATACCTGAAGCTCCTAGAAGTGGATAAAAAAGAAAGTGAGTGTTGACGTGGTCATCGTGTTAAAGAAAAATTAAGAACGAGGTGGGCACAGGGGTGGGGGCGGGATCTCCAAGGAATAAATCATCGTCGATCAATATAAGCTTAACGACGTGCCGCCCAACGTAAAGGTGTACTACAGAAACGGTGTTGCCACACTTCTAAGGTGAGGCTAATGAGTGATGTTGTCGACCTCGAAGCCCCAGGGTTACGGATCGATTACGATAGAGAGAGACCGCGAGCTACGGTAGAGCTTGACGAGGGCGCGGTGCTAGCCGTCAGCGTGGAGTACGATAAGAAAGCAAGGAAGTGGCTGGCTAAGCTGGAGCTCTATGATGCGGCGGAAGGAGGGAGAATGTCGGTTGCTGTTGTGGACGCTGAAAATCTATCGAAGTTGATGAGGCCTAAGTATGCGGACTTCAGGGCGTTGCTGAGGGAGAGGTTGCCGAGTATTGATAGTAAGCGACTAAAGCTCGCGGAGTTCATAGGTAAGCTGCGGCCAGTTATAGACGGGTTGAAGGAGAGGTACAGGCGGTGGGTGGAGAAAGCGAGAGAGCGGAGGCGGGAGATGGTTGAGGCTCTTAAGCGGAAGTACGCTAGTGAGTTCGAGCGCATTAATGAAGACCCTGTTAAGGCAATACTGGAAGTTGTTGACATGTATCACGTAGGTGATGAAGTACCTAAGCACCAGCTGGTTGCAGTAATAGCTAGTAGATTCCTACCTAAGGAATATAGGCTCCACGCAGTCATTACAGGTCCCTCCTCAGCAGGTAAGAACAACCTAGTGCGTGCCTTCAAGAAAGTGACTCCGAGTAAGTGGTGGTTAGAGGTAACTAGGCTTACCGCGCACGCACTCGACTACATGCCTACATCAATCGGGAGGCAAATACTTTACATCCAGGAGTACGAAGGGTTAGGGCAGGCCAAGTACTCCGCTAGGATCACGTTAAGTGAGGGTAAGCTAACGGTAGCCTACGTGAGGCGGAACGAGAAGACAGGTGAGCTCGAGACCGTCAATAAGTCATTAGCTGGTGTGCCAGTACTCATAACGACCACTACGGCTGTGCAGATTGATGAGGACATGGAGAACCGAACATTCTACATAAGCCCTGATACCTCCGAGGGGCAGACCAGGCGTGTGATCGAGTATGAGATGATGGCGGCAACACCTGAAGGCAAGAGGAAGCTGAAGGAGGCCGAAGAAAAGGCTAGGATCTTAAGGCTGTGGTTCAGGACACTAAAGAAATACGATGTGATAGTGCCCCCAGAGCTGAGTGCTGAGCTAGCTAGCGCCCTCCCGCTGACAGTTCGAGTGAGGCGTGACTTCAGGAAGTTGCTCGCCGCAGTAATGGCTATTGCAGTACTTAGCCAGCACAAGCGCGAGAAGGTAGTTTTTGATGGCAAGGAGTACCTTATTGCCGAGCGCGAGGATGTAGAGTATGTCAGGAGGTGGTTCCTGCCCTCAATAAGCGAGCAAATAGAGGGGCTAACCGAGAACCTCAAGAAAGTGTTGGAGTGTATAAGCAGACTCGGGAAGCAGTATGTAACAACCACTGATGTGGAAATGAGGAAGTGCGTTAATGTGGGGCCTAAGCAGCTCAGGCGCTACCTTGAGAGCCTCGTGGAAAAGGGCTTCTTAACTGTCGACACGAAGACAAGGCCCTACAAGTACTACCTTAGTGAAGAGGGTGGGGGGCTCGAAAGCTTCATTAAGGGAAAGGAAGCGAATTCGCTTACGGAAAAGGTCATGATCCATGACCTTTACATGACCTCTCGCAATTCTACGCGTGAATTCCACGCGGAAGAAAAAAGACCCAAAGGACACCCAGACCAGACACACAAAATCTCGATTGAAGGCTTAGTTGGGCACGCCTACGAGAAGGTGCTTAGGGAGTATGTGGGTGCTGTGCCGTGGAGCAGGCTTAAGGATGACTTGATGGTGTGGTTCGACTTAGGTGAGGATGAAGCTGAGGAGCTAATCGAGCTCCTAATCAATGAGGAGCTCATTAGAGAGAAAAGGGTTGAGGGTGAGGTTGAGCCATGGCTGGAGCCAGTGCGAGAAGATTGATGAGGAAGGTGCTGGCAAGGCTCAGCGGAGAGAAGCTAACGACCTTTCTACTATTCCTAAAGGAAGTCAGCGTAGGTGACTTCCTAGCTATTGAGCTGCTGAAGGCGGCAGGCGTCCGCAACCCCCAACAGGTGATTAAGGAGCTAATAGATGAGGGCTGGCTGGAGAGAGGCCTAGGCTGCGTGTCACTAAGTAAGGAAATAAGGAGGGCGCTGGCTAGTGACGGCGTCGACGTGCTTACTGCAGGGCGGGAGCTTGCTGAGAGGATTGAGCGCCTAAAGAGGCCGATCATGGCGAAGCAAAAATTTGTGTGACTGGTCGGGGTGTCCGAGGTGTCTCTTTCTCCACGTGTAAAAACCACGCGTGAGAAACTGAAAGGTCATGAAAAGGTCATGGATCATGACCTTTTCTCTAAAGAGGTAATGGAATTCTGGCTTCATTGGTACAAGGGTAAGCTAGGTGACAGCATCTTTGAGCTGGGTTGGGGCAGGGAGCTAGGGAACCCAGCACGCATGTACTTGCCGCCAACTAAGGCGGCCTATATTCCTACTTTTATTAATAAAAATAAGGAAGAGAAAAAGCCGAGCTTCATGTCGGTCAACTACTTTAGTGGCAACAATAAGGTTGTGGGGCTTGAGAAGCTCTTTATTGATATAGACCTTAAGGATGATATTGATGAGGCTAGAGAGAGTGCTAGGGAGGTCGCTGATGTTCTGTCATCGTATTGCAGACCCCTTGTGATTTTTTCGGGGAGTAAGGAATTTCATGTCTATGCTTGGCTTGATAAGGTTGTTAGGGTAAGCAATGTGGGGTTGATGAACAAGACACAGCAGGTGTTCTTGGAGAAGTTAGGGATTATGAGGATTAAGGGTATTGATAGGGTCGTCATCGAGGTTAAGCGCCTGTCAAGGATACCGTACTCGGTACACCAGAAGACGGGTAAGGTTGTCGTGCCCGTCGATGAAAATGATTTCAGCGAAATAGCCCCCGAGTCATTTAATCTTAATGAGTACATGAGCAACGCTATTGACGTTAATGAGCTCCGTGAGGTTTACCGCGAGGTCAAGCTCCAAGTGATCAAGCAGCTAGCTCTCTCTAACAACTACAGTAATTACACGCGAAGACGTAGCTTCAGTATTAAACTAACGGGGGAAAGAAGGTGCATCAACACTGAAGACTTGGGTAGAGTCTGTTACGATAAGGCGCTTGAGGGTTGGGGTTGGTTGGAGACGATAGTGAAGCAGAAGATCGCTATACCCGATGGGCGTCAGACAATCTGTTGGTATCACTTACCATTTGCTGTAAAGAAGGGGTTAGTCTCTGACGCCGACGCAAGGAAGTTCATTGAAATCTGCGTGAGGCAGTATCCTGATAAACCTTTAGACGTGTACATAAAGAAGTACGAATACAACATGAAGTATGAGTACACCGCGCCTACGTGGAAGTCATTGCTGTTGGGGAGGAGGAAGGATGGTGCTGTGCTCGATGAAGCAAACATGCATATACGCTACCCCGTCATATGGGCTCTAATGAAGCGTGGGTTAGTAACCGTAGAGAAACCACAGAAAATGGAGGGCTTTTATAGTAGTTTGTAGAGTGTTGACCTACTTACTCCTAATGCTTCAGCTACTTCATCCACCGTTAGCCCTTTAGCTCTAAGTCTACGTGCCTGCTCCCTGAGGGCTTCAACATGTACTTCCTGAGCCTTCACCCACTCGCGGAACTCATCAGCTGTTCCCTTAACCATTTCCTCTAAACACTTATCTACGAGTAATCTCTTAGAACCCTTCCTTAAATACCATCTCTTAACTCTCCTATGATAGTACGGTATGTACCCTTCATTTAATAGTTCATAGAGATGTTTGTGATCCTTAACCACCATTAACGTTTACCCAATCTGTAGCTTCATGTAGCAAGTTATATATTTTTGTACCGGACATAGATTGGGTAAATGTCCAGCAAGATAATTAGAAAATAGAGCGGTTATTCTTATCATAGACGATAATGGCAGACTTGACTGCACTTAAACACCAACATTTTCTGAACATCGTCAACTTGCCCGTCTTACTCAGCAACACATCAATAAGTATAAACACGAGTGTAGAATACATCAACTTCTACACGAATGGCTATACTGCTAGACACTAGCTGACGGAGAAGGGCACTATGTGCTCCTATCAGAAAGTTTTATTTTAATGCTGTTTATAAAGTGTATTCGGGATTTTGCGTGCCTAGATTGATGAAGATTATTTTGGGTATTATGATAGCGTTCGTTATCTTGATGATTATAGGTTATATCATGGGTCACTCGGAAAGAACTGCACAAATACGGACATCGGTTAGTAACTTATGTCCAGTCGGCAATACCTCTACCTCCTTCTGTATAGTTAAGGAAGGTAAACCATACTATTTCGCCATCGAAGGGTGGGAGTTGCCATCACGAGAAGAGATCGAAAGCACGATAACGATAAGAAGTTCCGCAGGGTTGTATGTGTGGCTTAAGGTCAGAACAAACCTTGACCTAGAGATAGATGCTGATAATGTTGCGTATGTGCGGGTAGGCGAGCAATATAAACCTGTTCTCCATGCGGAGCCCTGGCTCCAGCCAATAAGGAGAGGCAAGGATACGCTCCTAATACCGTACCGATTTCCGCCTTCAGGTAAGGATATAGCAACTCTTCTGAAAGCCATAAAGGTACGGTTGTACTTCGATGTATCCGGCTACTACGATTTTCTACCTACTAATGGCTGTATAGAGGGAATACTTTTCACCCATGGTGCTCATGGCCCTGGATTTTACGTTAACTTTACTCCTCCACCAACCCTACTTAAAGTTTTAGATGTTGAAGGTAGGTGCATCGATGAAGACTTATGCGTATACAACGTGGACTTCGAGCTTAGAGGAGGATACCTAATCCTAGTTTTTTCCTTTAATGAATCAACAGGTAGGAAGTCTCAAGCAGATTTCCCTGTACACGTAAATGCCTATGTGGAGAAGCACGGTAAGCTCCTACTCACGAATGAAGACCTTCTGTTTACAGCCATACCGCCCTTGCCACCTAGCGTATTCGATGTATGGAGAGAACCGGAGCACGAATACGTAGCTACAGTTATTCCTCCTGGAACCTTTACCTTAGTATTCAAAGCCTACGGTGCGATCTATCCAGAACCGCTTTTCAGTGGCATGACCGTTGTCATAGGTACGCCGTGGGGTGGTGCAAAGATTGAACCGAAGATAGAGGTTGTAAAGATAGTAAATATAAGTGCTACGACTTACGAGAATAAAGTATTGATTAATGAAGTAAACGTTGTAGTGAAAAACACTGGTAAAATACCTGTCGTCATACCACAAGCATGCTTCTCTTACGATGCGCCTCCTAACTATAGGATGTTGAAAGGGAAATTGGACTCGACAGACCTAATCTATGTAACACAAGGAGTGAATGGACGCTGGGATAGGGGCGGCGGATCTTCTCCAGCTATCGTAGTTAATCCGGGCGAAACGATTACAGTACCGCTAACCCCTATCGCATCCGAAGGATTTGGTTTAGAGCTATCGTTAGAGGATTTGAATCGAAATCATGTGATAGAGATTGAGTCGATTTACACGAATACATCGTGCAATATAACGATCCCGCCTTTGAAAGCCGAGCTCAGTATACATAACGTTACGAAGTTGCGTATTGAAGAGAGTAACGCGAAGTTCGATATTCATCTGCTTGTTTCAAATAATTGGATTATGCCTGTAAACACTGAGTGGATTAAGGTGCGTCTCGATAATGAAACCTTAGACGAATTCTACTATTGGCTATGGCTACCCTACGAGGAAATTGAACCAAATAAATCTATGTCTGTAGATATAAAGATGAATTTAGACGATGTTTTACTGTACAAAATTCTCATGCAACACAGGTATCTAAGGCTGTGTCTAGGCTCATCATGCTTGAATATACCCCTAACTGATATCACGTATAGGCTAGGGAAAGAGGCTAGCGTAGGAGATTTAGCAATTCAGGTTCTCAATATCAGCATGACGAAGGTTATCGGTGTAAAGTGGTACAACATTCTAAAGGATAAATCAGAGATTGATTATTACGAAGCTCCAAAGGAATACAGCATTCTCGTGGTGTACATTGAGGTGAAAAACAAAGGAATGAAAAGTATGATCCTGGACTCAGTAGATGTTGACGACTCAGTTATAATAATTGGGAAGGGTATGTTTGAACTTACATACTTATCCGAGCTAGTCCACAGTGAGAACGTAAGCTCTGCCGTAATCGTAGATGAAAAACATTTATGGAAGAACATTGGGTTGACTAAGCTGAGGCCCGGTGAAAGCTATGTGATAGCCTTAGTTTTCGCAGTCCCTGAAAACGCCAAGATTTCCTACATTATAGTCGAGGCATTTCCTTACAAGGTGGTGTTTAGCACGTAGAACTATCAGGTAATTGGTGAAGGTTAGTTGCCTACCTCGAAAGGAGCTATAGCAAGAATAATCTTCGTAATTCCGGACACAAATGTTCTGGGGAACCAACTATTTGAGCTTATGAGGATTATGCAACTTCAGAGAAATGTGGTAGTCGCAATTTCCCAGATACCAATTGAGGAAGTATTGAAGCCTCCTAGGGAGAAGCCGCGGAGGCGTCTATACAGGCTCGCGTGTCTTAGAGAAGACAGAACAAACGAGTTTCTCAGATATGTCGAGGAAATAAAAAGGAAACTGATTGCGAAGGGGATCAATGTTGTATCCGCGCCAATACCTCTCATACTTGGTTTAACTAGGCTCAGTTATGGTTTCCTTACTAGTTATAATTACGGCCAGCGATGGTTTACAAGAATTATTCATTTCTTTGTAGGGAGAGGGGGCAGGTACCACTCAACACTTAAACAGGTAATGCGATGCGTAGAACGTGCCAAGCAACAATTGCTTATTGGAAATGAACGTATCGACAAGCTTTTCCGGGAGTTACTACATCAATGCCGTTCCATACCTCATAATGACAACCAATGTGTCGAACAATGTGAAGTTCTCTTTAATGTTTTGGGCGACGTACTTATAATTAGCTCGGCAATTCACTTGGCACGCAAGCATAAAGATGCTGATGTCTTCTTGGTAACGAATAACGTAAAAGACATTTGTGGAGCTATTGTAAGGTTAAGGCAGGAGCAACCTATTAGCGAAATCCAGAGGGTACGCTGTGGAACCCTCAAAGACCTTGAAAGTTTTGCGGGGAGTTCAAGAAGAACTTAGAGAACACTATACATTAAGTTAAGAGGCTAAGTAAGAATGTAGATAATGACTCGCTAAAGAATTCTAAGTTGGTGTGAATTAAGGCGTTAAATAATGAAATCAACGGAGCTGTGAAATCGTCGCTCTATTCTATTAGGCATATAGTATGTTGATCCGAAAGGTCGACTCACCCTCAAAGAACACGGCGAGTTGATGAGGAGGTAAGGTCTAGTAGGTATACGGCTTCAGTATACATAATAGCATTAAGAGGTATAGAGAGACGTACCACAATAACAGAAGGCTATAATTTAGGCTTTCTACCCTAACCCCCTCCATACCTCTTCCTACATTCTACATGGTGCCAGCTCCTGAATGCTTCACGTAAAACACTCTTAACCCTACCGTAGTTCTTCGCCTTATGGGTGAATATTATTGGCTCTCCGCAGTACATGCACGGAGCTGTGAACAGGCATGGCTCGAAGTCCTTGAGTCCCCTACTCCTAGCTCTATCAATAACCCTCACATAGAATTCCCATGGATCATCAATAAACAGATCTAATGCTCTATAAAACCCCCTAAGAAACTCCAAATTCTTTTCAAGCTCCACATCCCTTTCACGC
>JAGGUC010000171.1 GCA_021158735.1 Desulfurococcales archaeon
ACATAATTATGTTTATGTGTGAGGCCTTAATCAATGATGCCTTCTCCTCATTACTCAGTTCCCCTAGGATGTAGAGGTTCTTCAGCTTTCTTCCCTCAGTAACTACCTCCTCATACTGGTTTCCGGGCCTTCCAGCAATTACGAATGCTGTGTCACCCCTCCTCCTCAGCTTGGCCGCCACCCTCACAATGGCGAGTGGATTCTTCCTCCTCTCCACAGTGCCTAGGTAGGTAATTAAGTATTTGTCTTTAGGTAGCTTGTACTTCTCTATAACTAAGTCTGACCTGGCCTCATCTATTAGTCTAGCCTCATCATCGTCAAGACCTCCTGGGTATATGTGTATTTTCGTTGGTGAAGCACCAAGCATTACCATGTTCTCAGCCTCCAGAGGGGTAACACAGAGTATGATGTCTGCGGCCCTGAAGATCTGTGGGAAAGCTAGCTTGTTCCATGAGATCCTGTAGGTTCTTTCGACCTCGCCGTACCGTATCGGGTCAGGAGGCTGGTAGTGACTCATGTGTGCGTAGATGGGTGAAGTTCCCTTACCTGTTGTTAGGTTGTAAAGCTTCCTCCACATCACCCACTTAGCCATCTCCTCAGGGCCATTCCATATTGTTGAGTGTGTAATGACGGCATCGATGCCGAGCTCGTCATGGAGGACATTCATAACCTCGGTAAGACCTGTAATCATTACTCTGCGTGGGGGCCACCTGCTCTTGTACCCTGACACTCTGACTACTGGTATCTTAACGTAGGGGTCCTTAGGGAATAGTGCGTACCTGTCCTTACCTAAGGTAGCCACCTTCCTCCCGTCATGGTATACTGAAGTAACTAACCATGCCTTAACACCCAGCTTCCTTAACCACTTAACCATTCTCTGAGCTACTAACTCCTGCCCCTTACTATTCGATGTCTGATACATTACTACTGCAGCATTCCTCATACTAATCACCACCTCCTTGATTGAGTCTTGATGAACTCTATTAACGGAGTGAAGCGCAGGCAAATAGACCTCTTGAAGCCTACGCCAAACCAATTATACCGTAGTTTAAACACTTATATCTTTTAGGTAATACTAGTTAAGTAACCATTATTAGGGGTAATGCATTTGAAGGTCCTAGTAGTTCACCCGCACCTGGATGCCCTGGGCGGTAGTGAGGTACTCACTAGTATATTAGTGCGTGAGTTACAGACCTTTGGACATGAACTAGTCGTTGTGACCAGGGCTAGGAGAGCTGACCTATTTCCCAACAGAGGTAAGGTCAGGTACGTGTACTTCAGGAGGTTTCAGGAGACCGGGGACATAGTGTTTGATAAAATTAGAAGCATATTAATAACGATCCATAATGCAATCACTAGACATGCGCCAGACGTAGTACTCATAATGATTCAAGAGCCCATCTACGCGTTAATTTCTAAGTTGATCAAGCCCTCACTGGGTGTGTCAATGTACATTCATTTCCCGTTCGAGGAGGAGCTGACTGTGGAGAAAATAAGGATATTTCTGGGAATGTACCGCTTCCCAGGAAGGTATGAGAGTCTCTTCCACATAGCTGACCTCCACATGACTAACTCTGCCTATACTGCCAGAGCACTTCACGCGAACTTCAGGATCGAAAGCAACATAGTCTACCCAGCTATATTCTGGGATTACTATGGGGATGAGCCAGCACTAACTAAAATCCCTGGCCCCAGCATCATCAGTGTCGGGAGATTCGTACCACACAAGAGACTTGATGTACTGATCAAGCTGTTTAAGGATGTAGTTAAGAAGGAGGTACCTGAGGCTGAGCTAACTATAGTTGGAATACCCGACCCCAGATACAGGGAGTACTACGAGAGTATCAGGGAGCTGGCAGAGTCAGTCAAGGACGTCACCCTAGTTGACAGGTCTTTGAACCCATCAGAAATGATCAGGATCTACAGATCAGCTAGGGTCTACGTGCACATGCGTATCGGTGAGCACTTCGGTATGGCGCCTCTGGAAGCTATGAGTCAGGGCGTTGTACCAGTAGTGCCTAGGCAGTCAGGTTTCGCTGAAGTGATCAAGCACGGCATATGTGGCTACACGTATGAGAGTGATGAAGAGTGTATTAGGTATGCTATAGACTTACTTAAGAAGAGTAAAAGCAGCTACTACAAAATGAGGAGGAGATCCTACATTAGGTCACTGCTCTTCATGCCTGACAGGTTCGCTGCTGAGCTGGAGGGCTACCTCAGGATACTAGTTCATTAATGAAACCCCTTAACTCACTGGTTGCGTCCTCAGGGAAGGTAGTAGTTAAGTAAACACCCGTACCTTTTTCGAAGCCTCCCCACCTCGCGGTAGCAGGCAGGATCTCTATGTGCCAGTGGTACCTGCTCACACCTTTAGGTGCTGAGTGCAGCCACAAGTTGTAGTCTACCCTAAGGTAGCTCCTAACAGCTATTAGAGCCAACCTTAAGACCTCAGCTAAGTCCTCTAATTCCTCATTACTTACATTCGTGAAGCATAGCTCATGCCTCTTAGGTACTAAGAACATTTCAAATGGAGTTCTAGGGGCTGGGGCTGCTGCAAGCACGAAGTAGTTGCTGCTGTAGACTATTAAGTCACGTAGCCCCATAAGTCTGCAGAGAGGGCACTCGACAGCTTCCTCGAAGGCCCCTACCTCACCTACAACCTCAGGTGGCGTGAACGTTAGCCCAAATAACTGAATGTGAGGATGCGGGACACTCGCTCCAACGCCAGCACCGCTGTTCTTAATAGCTATGGAGTACTCAATGTACTCGTCCATCATTATCTGTCTGAACCTCTCCCTTAGGGTCAGTAGCGCATAGTACACATTAACTCGGTCGGACAGGTAAGTGCTTTCATCATGTGCCCTGCACTCAACAAGTACTTCATGGTACCCATAAGTCGAGTAGGTACCTCGCTCACCCGGCCTAACTTCAGGTCTGTTAATTAAGGCTGGGTACTTGTTGGGAAATACTCTAACCAGCCAGTCACTAATAACTCCAGCACTTAATTCGTTGCTGAACTTTAACTCATTACCCGACCTCACCAGCACTAAGCTGGCCCTAGGGGTCATGAACTCTCTACCCGGACAGAAGGGGCATTCACTGCTCTCGTAGAGTGAAGGTCTCTGAGCACGTAATGCAGATATTATTGAGATCCTATGTGGGTCGTGTAGACACCTCTTAATAATTACTTTGCGCTTGTCGGAACGATCCAACGCATTCACCCTCCTGATAATATCACTGACTATATGGCTTCACATTTTAATATCTCTGGCCCAAGACATTAACTGGTATTGATATGAGTTTCAAGCACGCGTCACTAGCAGTAGCCTTACTCTTAATTGGCTTGCTGGTAGGTTCCTTGGCAGGACCCGCCCTGTTGCCCAGGTACGTGACGCTTACTTCAGTGAAGACTGAGGTACTTACTACGACATCAAAAATTACGGAAACCACAACATCAACTAAGTACTTATTAACAACTAAGAAGTTGGTTAAGACGGTCACAGAGACCGTGTCTGAGACTCTGACGACTACCGAATATAGCACGGTAACTTTAACTAGTACTGCAACACAAACCCAGACCGTGACTTCAGTTTCGACAACTACCTCAACCGTAACTACTACAGCGACTGTGAGTATGGCCTCAATAACGAGGTCCTTCGACGTGCACTTAATAGTTAATGATACCTGGGCTAGGGTCACTGTTGAGATCCCGCAGACATATATTCAGGATTACTTAGGGCGCAGGGTCACTGTCTATGTGGGGCAGGAAGCTAGGGAGCTCAGAGAGCTTATTGAGGAAGGTGCTTCACAACCACCAATATATAATTTGGCAGTGAAGCTCTGGATGCTTGCTCGGGGTGATACTGAGTTATTCACTGCCTACGCCCTTCAGGTGCTCCACCAGATGAACTACAACTTCAGTAAGGCCTACGTAGAGTACGGGGGTGTTCAGCCACCTCTAACAACCTTAATAGAAAATAGTGGTGTCTGCATGGACTTTGTCCTCCTGTACGCGTCGCTTCTCAAGGCAGTTAACGTAAGTACTGCGATTGTCTTCGTCAAGGTCTGGAGCGATCAATTCAACATAGTTAATCAGTCACACGCTATGGTAGCTGTTAAGCTCCCTATACAGCCGAAGCTACCGCAGGAGTATCACGCATACTTCATTAAGCAGGGGTACCCGTCTGCAGCGTCATTAATCATTGAGAAGGAGGTGTACTACCTGGCAGACCCAACGCCCTCAGTATGCATATACGTTATGGAAACACAGGGCAAGCCCCAGCCGCCCGCCAGATACTACCCAGCATTCGTTGGGGAGTACATGTGGGATAAGATAGAGATTGAGAAAACAATTAAGATTAGATAATCCCTAGCAGTATTATTCTGCGGTGGTACTACGTCAAGGAAGGTGTATACTGTAGGACACAGCAATAGATCTTTAAGAGAGTTCTTAGAGATCCTGGACTACTATGATGTATCCGTTATCGTTGATGTTCGCAGGTTCCCGACTTCAAGGAAATTCCCGTACTTCAAGAAAGAGGTTCTCCAAGCTGAACTACCTAGACATGCCGTAGGATATGTATGGCTTGGGAAGGAGTTAGGTGGCTATCGTAATGGAGGGTACCTGAAGTACATGAGTAGCATGGAGTTTTCCCGGGGCATCAGCAGGCTTGTCAGGATCATCGAGCTGGTTAGAAGGGGTTATGTGGCCGTCATGTGCGTGGAGAGGTTCTGGTTTAAGTGTCATAGGAGATTTATTGCTGACGCACTAATTAGGCATGGCTACGAGGTGGTACACGTGGTTGACGCTGGCCGGGAGGTCTGCCACAAGTTTAGGGGGTAGGTATAAAGTAAAAATCAAGGCTTACATTAGAGTTCTATTGGGTGTTCCTTAAGGAAATCTGTAAGTACTTCAGGTTCGGGTGTGGTGAGCGGAGGCCTTACGTAGGGCTTCACAGGCGCTCCAGCTAGGTTGAGTAGCCTCTTAATAGTGCCTGCAATACTGCCGTGAATTATGTAGAGGCGTGAGAGTTCAAGCACTCTCTTATAGGTTTCTACAGTACTGCTTAAGTCACCCCTCACCCAGCTTTCTACAAGCTTCTTTAGGGTCTTAGGGTAGGCGTTAGCTAGTGCTGCTACTGCCCCGTCACCACCCATCGCTAGTGTGGGTAGGAGGAGGTACGCGCTCCCTGTAAGTACTGTGAAGTCCCTCCTAATGCCCTTTACCTCATCTATGACCTTCATTAAGTACTTTACGTCATCGTAAGTTACTTTAATCCCGGCAATACTGCTGTATTCCTTAGCTAATTTAGCAATTACTTCAGTAGGGATTGTGATGCCCGTTATTGCTGTATTATTATATATGATTACTGGCAGCTCGGATTTCTCTGCGACTACTGAGTAGTGCCTCCATAGAACCTCAATACCCGGCCTGAAGTAGTATGGTGGTGCAACAACAACTGCGTCGGCACCAGCGTCATAGGCTGAGGCGCATACTTCCAATACCTGGCTTGTACTATTAGCCGTAGCTCCAGCGAAAACTCCGACACGGCCACCTACACAATTCACCGTGAAGTCGTTTAACTTCTTGACTTCCTCAACGCTCAGGTGGGGGAATTCCCCAGTGCTACTGGACGGGAAGACACCGTTAATCCCAGCCTCAACCAGCTTGCTCAGTAGCCACTTAAGAGCTTTGTAGTCAATGCTTAAATCCTTCTTGAAGGGTGTTATGAGGGGGACGACAATTCCTTCCACACGTACCCGCATTATTGTAGCACCTAAGTAACTTTATGCGTACGTGAGTAAAATTGCTTCACCCACAAGTTCAGGATTCTCGAGGAAGGACTATTTTACCTTGGCTGCGGAGATATGTAGTGGGCTGACATATGTATACTCAGGAAGTAATCTCAAAATATGGGAGATTATTTTCAAGAGTTAACAGAGTCAATTACGTGCCAGTTGTTGCTGTTGAAGGAAGGAACGCGATCATAAGGGACTTAAGTGGAAGGGAGTTCATTGACTTCACCTCAAGTGCTGCAGTAATGAATGTGGGGTACTGCAATGAGAGGGTCGTTAAGGCTATTGAATCTCAAGTGAGGAGGTTGAATCACTTTACGTTTATTTACGGATTTAATGTTGAAGCCTTAGAACTGGCTGAGAAGTTAGCTAAGTTAGCCCCTATCGACAGCCCTAAGATCCTGTTGGGGCTCAGTGGCAGTGATGCATGCGAAGCAGCATTAGTACTAGCTAGAGCATTTAGTAAGAGGAAGTACTTCATAAGCTATAGCGGTAGCTTCCACGGCGCTACAGTGGGGACGACCTCTGTCTCAGGTATCGGGCTCTCGACCAAGGTCAAAGAAAAGATAGGGGAGTGGGGAAGCGTAGTTTTCGTGCCTTACCCGAACTGCTATAGGTCACCGCACCCTGACAACCCAGTCAAGTGTATGTCACATTACGTAGAGAAGATCAAGGAAGTACTTGAGGAGGTAGGGGATGATGCTGCAGCACTGATTGCAGAACCCATACAGGGTGATGGAGGCATTATAGTTCCTCCAGACAACTACTTTAGTGAAGTTAAGAAGCTCTTAGACAAGTACGGAGTGTTGCTTATTGATGATGAAGTGCAAACAGGTATGGGAAGAACTGGCAAGTGGTTTGCTATAGAGCACTATGGCGTCAAGCCCGATTTGGTGGCTTTGGGTAAGGCGCTCGGTAACGGACTGCCAATATCAGCGACTATCGGGAGGGAGGAGGTTACGAAGTCCCTACCTCCTCTAGCTTACGGGTTCACCCTGTCAGGGAATCCTGTTGCCTGTAGGGCGGCACTAGCTGTTATTGAGGAAATTGAGGAGCGAGACCTCCTGGAGAGGGCTAGGGTGCTGGGGAAGAGAGTGCTCGCGAGGCTACGTAAGATGATGGAGGAGCACGAGCTGATAGGTGATGTGAGGGGGAAGGGATTAATGATCGGTGTTGAGCTAGTCAAAGATAGGGAGACTAAGGAGAGAGCCATCAAGGAGACTAAGAAGGTGGTGTGGAGGGCGTACGAGCTAGGGCTCATAGTGTTCTTCCTCAGCGGGAACGTGCTCAGGATACAGCCGCCACTAACGGTAGAGGAGGAGGTACTTGATAAGGGGTTAGACATACTTGAGCAAGCAATCAGGGATGCTGAGGAGGGTAAAGTAGGTAATGACGCACTGAAGTTCGTTGAGGGCTGGTAGTGCTAGAGCGTTCTACTCCGTATTACTACTGCAACCAGTGATGGCAGATGCCTTAGGTTGACTTTCGAGAATTCTCTCTCCACTACCTCAGGATCTTCCCTCACCATCGATATCCAGTTCTCCATAGTTTCTAGAGCTTTCTCAGCAACGCTGTTAACTACCTTACGAACCAGCGGATTCCTTATAGATGAAAGTACCTTTGGGTATATGATACGTGAGAACTTCATGCTTAGTGCCCACCCAGCAAACATGCAGTCCAGCGCCTCCTGTAGTAAGTCCTTAAAGTACCTTGAAATTAGCTCTGCCCTCGATCTGTGTCCCCCTATCGGTACAAGAAGTAGGGGAATGCCCATCCCTTAAAACCCTCGTCCCTGAGTTTATCTATGAGCTCTGTAGTCTTCACGTAGTCCTCCGGTGTAGCGTTCGGGGAACCCGACAATGTAGGTGAGACACGGGTACCAGTAATTATCGTTAAGAAGCTTAACCCCCCTTCAATACCACGTCAGGCCATTCCTCAAGTCTCCACGGATACGCCTTACCCCTGAAGTACATGCCAGCTATTCTTGGGCTCCCGCTCTCTAACCCTACCTGCGGAAATGTTGGCTCACTATCTGAGAACCCGTTAATGTCTGTTATGAACTCAACAACATCCTTTAGTACAAGAGCTGATGACAGCGTTACGTGGCTGAAGCCTACTTTATTAACGCCATACCTTCTAGCAACCTTGAGAGTCTTTAAGAATAAATAACTTCATTACTGCCTCGGGATTAAAATCAAGATCCCTAGCACCATAGAGCAGCACATCTTCAGTAGCGTAGCCAACTGCCTTCACCCCCGCCTTAAGGTTCAGCTCTATCTCCCTCAAAACTACGTCAAGGGGTATGGACCTGAAGAAGAACATTGTAGGGCTACAGAACTGGCACCCCCTAGGGCACCCGCGAGTAATCTGTACTACACCATTTCTTGACGGAGTAACTATTGGCGGAACTTCATCAACAGGCACAACATCTCCTTTAACGTACTTAGGTACATCCTCACCGCTGAGTACCTTCACTATAAGCGGGAATGTGAGTTCAGCTTCACCATCAAAGAGAACATCTATGCCGAACTTCTCCTCGAGACCCTTAAGTTGCCACACTCCTGGGCCACCAACAACGACCTTAAATCCGTACCTCCTCTTAAGCTTTGTCAGTTTTTCCATCAGCTTCTCGAATTCGTACTGCGTGCAGGTCACCCCACCACTTAATACCCTGAGGGTTCATGATACGGGCGCTAGCCCCTGAGGATCAACTACGTGCACTCCAATTACTGCCGTATCCTTGTCTACCACCTTCTCAACGTGCTCCGGAGGTATGATGACTACCTCATCACGCCTGAACCCAGCTGCAAGTAATGCGGCCTCGACCTTAGCTAGCGCGTATGGCGCGAATGCTGCTCTGCCCTCCCTACGGGCGCTGGGGAAGCTAGTATTCTGTACTCCACAAATCTCTGCACTAGCCTAAAGGGCAAGCACAGGCCAAAGCCGAGAGATTCAATGCTGTTGAAGTCAGTGAATAGAGCCCTATCAGCCGTGAGCACGACCTTAATCATGTTTTCAGGCCCTCACCCGGAAACTATCTTAGTCAGCACTTTCTCAATTTCTGTGAGATCCTCGAGAAATTTCCCTAACCCTGATCTCATTATCTCCCTTCAAGCCCGCCTCAATTAGGCCCTCCAAGGTCTTTATCAGCGGCCTCACACCTCTCTCAAGAACTTCATGAAGTCTTGACAGAATCGCTCTAGACGACTTGGATACTGGTACGTAAGCATACTTCCTACCAACCTTCCTCTTATTCACGAGGCCTAACCTCTCGAGGTTATTCATACATGTGAATAGCGTAGTTCTAGCGTATCCCGTCAATTGAGATAACTCGTCAATCACCAGCGGCTCCTTAATAACATACATAGCAGCTAGAGCATGAGAGCACGAGTCCGGAAGGCCTAAAAGTGTAATTAAGCGTTTAAGGCCTTCGACAATAGGTTCTAATTCTTCAAGAATTCTTCTATAGCTACTCAACTCCCTTACAGCTACCATGCCCTCTACTACCCAGGAGTTATGGTTCCCCTGACGACTAATATATTTTTCGATATTTTCCGAATATTCAGAAAATTCAGTAAGAACAGACGCGTAGAGACTCCACTAAGTAATATTACGTTTTAAGTAACCTGTGCGTGGAGACTAACTCAGCATTCAGCGCGCACTCATCACTCATCAGGCCCGCATTTCTCAGTATGGAGAGGTACCAATACATTGAGTCCCCCTACCTTATTACCCGTGTAGGTCTCCTAGTTAGACTTCTTATATTTCTTGATACGCTACTAATTAATCGGAATTCTTGAGTGATGATAAAGGGAAGAGCTGAGTATTGATGAGCTCACCCTTGGCTGATCCTGCAGATAGGTACTGGAGGTCAGTGAGGCGGGATGGCATCATCGCTCAGCTGAGGACGAGGGGTCATCATTAGTTAGCTCTGTGATTTTACCTGACATCAACCCCTATAAGTTAAGTCACCGTAGAGGCATGTTGGATGTGACCCCTATTCCGCTTAATCATTACTGTTTATTGAGTTCACCAGTAACTTAGTATTGAGTGAGTGATTCGGTATGTCCGAGGAATATATTAAGAAGGGTATAGAGCTAGCTGCGAAGTACTTAGCTAACTCTAGCTTTGCTACAGCCTTAACGGGCGCTGGCATATCAGCTGAGAGCGGTATCCCCATGTTCCGTGGTAGAGGAGGACTTTGGGAGAAGTACGACCCTGAGGAGGTCGCTACAGCTGAAGCGCTAAGGAGGAACCCTGGGCTCGTTTGGAGGCTCCACGTGGAGCTAATGAAGGTTGCATTCAGCGCTAAGCCTAATCCAGCTCACATTGCCTTAGCTGAGCTTGAAGAGCTTGGGGTGCTTAAGTGCGTAATAACTCAGAACGTAGACGATCTTCACCGAGTAGCTGGCAGTAAGTGCATTGTGGAGCTGCACGGCAACATCAGGTGGGTTAGGTGTACTTCATGCACCTTTAGGGCTAGAGTAGACAGGCTGCCTGAGGAAGTACCGCCTAAGTGCCCTATCTGCGGCTCTCTTCTTAGACCTGACGTAGTCTTCTTTGGCGAGCCGCTGCCCGAGGACGCCTTAAGGAGGGCCTACGACCTCTGCATGAGGGCGGACGCAATACTAGTTGTGGGTACGAGCGCGGTAGTAATGCCTGCAGGAATGCTTCCTCACATAGTTAAGGAGGGTGGCGGGAGAGTAATTGAGGTGAACCTAGAGCCTTCAGCCATATCGCCAATAGCTGACATCACAATCCTAGGTAAGGCAGGTG
>JAGGUC010000089.1 GCA_021158735.1 Desulfurococcales archaeon
CAAAATCACTATTTACAAATTCCGTAAGAGGACGGATTTCCACTCCAGGTAATCTGCTTAATGCTTTGAGTACAGCATCATCAAGTTGGAAAAAGAATGCTGCCCTCTCAGCCTTCTCTAAGTCGATGCCTACTTCCTCAACCCTACTTAAGTCTACCTTAGTTGCTATTTTCTTAGTCTCCCCGGCAATTTCAATGACGTTGATGTCTGGCCCGTGAGGAGCCGGCTTACTCAGTGCATTACTAGCCTCCTTTCTTATGTATTCAAGCCATTTGCTGAGTCCTACCAAGGCTTAAACCCCTCCTTCATGATCTCATCTATTAAATCTGCACCACCACAACCTCTGACTACTCCATCCTTCATAATACAGACCTTACTTGGCTTCAGGTACTTTGTGATGAAGGCTGTGTGAGTAACTATTACCATTGACTTCGTCAGTCTCTTGTTAAGCAGTTTCTTCAGTCCTTCAGCTATATACATGATCGACTCGACATCTACTCCGCTGTCTGGCTCATCGACTAAGGCAAGTCTTGGTGCCTGAGCTGCAAGCAGAGCAACCTCAACCCTCTTCATTTCCCCGCCCGAGAAGCCCCTATTCAAGTCTCTGTCAATTAGGTACTCTATATTTAATGTTGAGATTATTTCTTCATACTCACTAACAGCGCTCCTTCTCCTGAGTAGTTCCTTAAGTAATTCCCTGACCTTAATACCATCAATTTTCGGCGGTATCTGGTATGTCATTCCCAGACCTAGTCGCACACGCTGCTCCAAGGATACGTTAGTTACATCTCTGCCCTCATACATCAGTTTCCCCCTAATGACACGGTAATTCGGAAAACCCATAATTGCTCTAATTAAGGTAGTTTTCCCTGAGGCATTAGGTCCTAGCAGATAAACCACCTCCCCATCATTAACAGTAAGTGACGCACTCCGCACCACCAGCTTCTCACCCACCTTAACAGCCAAGTCCTTAACCTGTAGTAGCATGCTCTACTCACCAACCCTATAGTAAGTACTTGAATTCCGGGTTTATTATAGAATTACGGACCTTCCGTGTGTGATAGATAAAAACATATGGCAGTTAATTTACATTTGACTTAGTGGTTTGTGATGTTTGATGCATGTTAGCTACGCATCTACTAGGACTTCAAGCACCTGACAAAATCTTCTCCGTCGATGACGCATGGCACTCCCTTAAAGGTCTTCCAGAATACGTACTTAAAATTAAATTTAGACATATCGGGTTTCTCTATTCCCACAGGTTTTGCATCTAAGATAACATCACTGAATTCTACTGCAGGTACGTACTCCCTCGGATAATTAGCTCGTACTAAGCGCACGGCTATGATACCATGTTTACGATATAGGGATGCACATCCAAATTGATACCTGCTCGTTTCCTTGATCCCCTGAATGTCCATAACCTCCCTGAGACCATGCATTATTAGTAGGGGCAGGCTTCCTCTCCAATATTATCGTTCTCTCTCTACTCACTAGTTCAGGTAATGAGAAAGCCGCTGGATTAAAGTCATAAAGATCTCTGAGTAAGCTGTTTAATTCTTCTCGGTAAACCCTAGTTCCTCGGCGGACTTCTTAATGTGATAAGCCAGCGACCTGCCTGGCTGAATATAACTTATTACCATGGTCTTCAGTCTATTAATAGCGATAAACTTAGCTAACCATGCAAGAATAATCCTCGGCGTATTCATTCCTAGCGGGTAAATCACCGTTATTTGTGCTCCCCTAGGCATTCTACCTACTTTTTCATCGAGCAACCTGCAACCAAAGCTAACTGTCTCATCTACCTTGTATAGAGGTATCTCACTAAGTAGCGGTACTACGAAAGCCTTAACTCCTTGCTCTTTAACTATTGTGAACGGTATTTCAGCTAAAGTAATCGGGGCACCCCTCATTTTCCTGACTTCCATCCATCTAGTTATCAAGCCATTTTTATCTTGGTCTTGAAAACCATTACTCCGTCAGCGACAAATTCTAGTCCGCCCAGATCAACAGATTCCGTGCCGTAAGGTAAATCAGCTATCAAGAACACTGTAACACCTAATATACCCGTTAACTTATATATGCCAGAGTGTAGGAACTCCCTTATGCCAGGGTGCTTACCAAATACTTTAAGCACCGGAGTAATACTGTCAATGACAACTATGTCAGGCTGTTTCGGACTTAATGATACATTTTAAGTATTTTTAACCGCGTCTAATTACATGGTGGGGATGTTCCGATGACCCGCTCTGCGGTGAGAGAGTATCCTCAGATGGAAGCCCCATGGTGTTGGGCTTGACTGAGCCTCATGAGGTGCGGGTGAAGCTAATGAACCCGCACCAAGGACTAACTCCCCACACGAAATTAAAAGTACTGAAAACTATCTAGAAGTGCCGTGAGGGGAGAAACGCATTTAATTTACTTACCTCACCGACAAGAGATGATGTTAGAATATCCGTGAGTTCGCCAGTTACTGATGGGACTTCAAGAAACTTAAAAAGACCTTCCTTCTCGAACCTCTCGAAGTGAAGCCCCAATATCTTAGTAAATGCGTAGAACTTACTCCTGTTTTCAGCCAAACTAACGTAGAGAACCTTTAGCTTCTTAGTAGTCATGTTTACATAAGTAACTTTAGCAAGGAATGTAGTCTTGCCAGCCCCCAGGTGTCCGAGAATGACTATGAGATTGCCCCTGCGAATTCCACCACCTAGAACCTTATCTAACTCGCTATCACCTGTTGTAAGGTACTCTTGAAACTCTGTACGATCCGTTCCCTCATATTCATTACTGACCATATGACCACCTTAAAATTAAATAGGTCACCCGACCTCGATCTTTTACACTCAGGTAGCCGTACTTACTACAATAGTAGCTGGGCATAAGTGGTTTTTATACTTTACGAACATATTTTGAGTTTTAAAAATCTACAGTTGCTTAATCAATGTTAATAGGAACAAATAAACTTCAAAAATACAATAATTAACATGTAAGATGAAAGAAGCCTAATACTTTCCTGCCATTACTCACTAGATCGTTATATATGTTAACAGCATCTTTAGTTTTGGCTATCAGG
>JAGGUC010000073.1 GCA_021158735.1 Desulfurococcales archaeon
GAAAAGACTACAGAACCTTCCAACTAGCAACAGCCATCATGAACGAAGAAATAGAACATGAAGCCTGGTTCGAAGAACTACTAACCAGAAAACCAAGCGGCCACTTCCGACGAAGAAAAATAGGCGAAAGCCCCTACGTATCAACATTCCTCAAAACATAAACCCCTTTTTATAGCTCGATTTTCCTAAATTATAAGACTACATTACATTACACCATGCATTACTGAGACCCTAGCTAAGGAGATTAATAATTAATACCGCGAAATAATCAAGAAAACAATGATGAAAGCCGCAAGCAGTCAAAACCATATGCCTTAAAATTACAAATATTATTCCCCGGATAAAACACACCAAGTACCTTAAGCAATAAAACTAACCAAGCGTAACTACACACGCAAATTGCTCGCCATAATTTTTTCCTTCAGTACGTCTCAGCAATGGAAAATTAAGTATTAATTTCCTTTTCTTAAGTATGAATTCAAAGTAAGTCTCAAACACTTTAGATAAAGGTGTCGTCTGTCTAAGCCTACGGGTGATCACCCATGGATTGTATTCAAAACCTCCCATCATATTTGTCTCAATTAATTTGGATTTTTTATTTTACCCCGGAGAAAAACGTATTTATACCTTCAAGACAATAATTGTTTGGGGTGTCCCCTAATGGTTGTTAAGCTCTCTGAGCTTTCGGAGGGGGAGAGGAAGGCTTTAGAGAGTGTTGCTAGGGCTTTAGGATACTTTGCTCGTGAGAGGACTTATGGGTATATTGACCGGCTGGCTAATGCTTTTAATGTCGTGACGGCAAGGCACGTTATTACTGAGGCTTTGAGGGATTTGAAGAGTGAGAGGGATCAGGGTGAGGTGAGAATTTGGTTACCTAAGGCTGAGGAGGTTGAGGTTGTTCTAAGGCTTTGTGAGAAGGACTTGAGTGTGCTTAAAGTTCTCGCCTCACTAGCTCTTGCTTACGGGTGGTAGCTATGTTCCTGTCCCTAGCCTTGAGGGTCCTGGTTAATGTTGAGGCATTCAATGCTGTAGAGACCGTGGGTAACCTAACAAAGCATAGGAGGGCTCCGATGGTGGTCGCTGACAGCGGCGGGTACAAGCTGATCTATGTACCAGCAGTTAGTGGTGAATCAGTAGCTAATGCATTTCAGAGGAACTTAGTTAGGGCTGCCGAGTTAATATATGGCAGGGAAGGTGTTAACCCACCCATAACTGAGTGGGACAGAAGGCTGGAGTTCGTTAAGTTCATGGATAAGAACCACCTTACGGAATCACTAAAGAAGGTATTAACTGCTAAAGGTGATGTCAGAGAGAAGAAGCACGAATTCGAGAAGACAGCCATCAAGGAGTCCATCGTAGCTGACGTAGGCGGCTTCCTCTACGCAGAAGAAGAACTCCCAGTCAAGAGGACCTCGAGGCTGCAGACAGGGTACCTACTCCCAACATACGACTCGGTTGAGGCCGTAGCTATCGAGGCACAATTCCACGCAAGACATGTACCCGCTGAAACACGTGCTGGCGGGCAGGAAGGTCAGCGGAAAGGACAGATGATATACTATGTGGAAATAGCATCAGCAGTTTACGGAATGACACTAAACCTAGATATTGAGGGAGTCGGCAGAACATCGCTAGTGAGGGTTGAGGACGCTGTCAGCGCTGATGAGAAGGTCAGGAGAATCAAATCAGCACTGCTGGCACTGAGCGCTATGTTCACAGGCGAGGGATTTGGCGCTAAGTTGAGCAGGTTCCTCCCGGTAAGAACAATCGAGTCAGCCGTGGGAGTACTCTCAGAACCACTAGCATTTGTTACGTCACCACCGCAGAGGAGGGACTACATAGAAGACACCGTGCTCAGGGCGAAGAATACCTCAGAGGTTCTAAGAAAACTAGGTGTTGAGCCTGAGATTAAGGTGTTAGCTTACGCTAAAGAGGTACCTGAAGGCGCTGTCAAAGCATCCAGTATTGAAGACTTATTCAGAAAGCTGACCGAGGAGGTACTCAAGGAGTAGCTGGAGGCTGTTAAGGAGATGAAAAACAACAGCAGGTTTTTCTACATTAAAACACACCTCAACCTACACTGGGGCTTTTCAACCAGGAAGATATTGTTTAGTAAGACACGTGACAGCTACCTAATACCACCTCCAACAACCCTAATTGGGGTACTAGCCTACGGTCTGGCTAGAATCAGGAAATACCCTGAGGAAGGTGACGGAGGCTTAAGTACTGCTGACTACCTGAGGAAGTACGTCAAGTCAGTTAATGTAAGAGTAAATACTGCCCTGCACCACTACTCAGACTTAAGCAGGATATGGTGGTACAGGAAGAGAGAAAAGAAAACTAAGTTCGATGCAGTAGCCCTAGGGAAGGTCTACACACACTGCAACGACCCGGCCTTGACCGTGACCTACATACTTGTGGGGGAGGCTGAGAACGAACTTAAGGATCTGCTGCTCGCATCATATTCAATAAGTAGGGTGGGTGTTAAGGAGGGAATAACTTCAGTAAGTAAAGTAGAGTACGGTGTAGCCGAGGTAGTCAGTAGTAATGAAGCAGAAACCAGCTATTCCTTCTGGCACGACCTAGCAGAAATTATCGAAGGTGACTACATGACGCAGTCAGTAATAGACTTCATGAGAACACCCATAGGTGACTATAGCAGGGCAGCCTACAGGGTCCAAGCATACCCTTATAACCCAATTACAAAGGAACCCACACGTGTCAGGGTAAGAGTTAGGGCTCAGAAAGCCCTGATACTGAAGACTGGAAATGAGGTGGTGATCACTGACGCTTAAACTGAAGATCGCGTTACCTCCAGGCCCCTCACTCCTCAGAGACATAGCCATCACGGCAGCTACGGTACTCGCCAATAGAGGTGTGGAACAGGGAATTAGTATTGACTTCCAAGTCATTGGTGACTGGCTAGAGATCACTCTAGAGAGAGCTGAGGACTGGAGTATCGCGGCTGATGCAGCAATAAGTACAGCACTCAACACCCTAACCGTAAAGAAAGAAGCACTGAGAGCGCCAAAAATAAACAGGAATGACAGATCATACGTATTTATGAGGCTAGTCAACAGCTTAACTAAGGACTCATCCTACATTGACGGCTTTGCTGAAGTACTTCAGAAGCTCCACAGCAAATTCATGAACCCACGAGAGGTTTCTGAGGAATTAGGTAGTGTAGAGTTCGGGAAGGGCGAGTTGAGGCTTGGGGGTCCCCTAGCTAAGTACCCTGTCCTTCAGCTATTCAAGGTTGAGCTCTACGAGAAGGGACTGACCTACCATAAGCCATACACGCTCGAATACTCAATTAAGTGCAGTGAGTCATGGCTCGCAATGCAGGCAATAGGATTCGCCTACTCCTACGCGGGATCCTACGGAGGGAAGGTTACCTTCATAACTGTTAAGGAGGAGTACCGCAGCTACCCTACTTACGACTTAGCTCTAGTGCTTGCATCAACACTAGCTAGATTAGAGCCAGACCCAATAATTCCCTACATCATGACCCTGTCACTTAAGCTACCAGATATGATTAAGAGAAGAGTCCTTGAGGAGGCAGGTATTAAGGGGTTAGAGGACATCCTCTTAAGTAGTGAGGAAGCTAGTGATTTAAGCAGGAAAATAATGGAAGGAAGATACGTACCCTCTATAGGACTGCACACACTGAGTGTAGGGAGAGCTTTCACTGCCTTGAGTAGACTCACAATAGACTTAACAGTACCCATGAAGTTCGCCTACTTGCTCGACGCTAAGGAGGACGGTACTGCCTGTAGGAATACGCTAGGTAGGCTACTTGCTAGGGCTCTAGGAGCTGGCGAGCCAGTCTTGATTAACGCTTCAACACTACTGTATGAGGCGCTGAATAGAGCCAAGGACTTCAATTATGTGCTGTATGTTCTGCTAAGGACCGTCAGGGAGCTTAGGGAAAGAGGGAGATTGAGGAGAGATGAAGAACTCAGTAAAAAATGCGTTTGGTGCCTTAGAGAAGCATTTGAAGAACTCTAGTGGGTGCTGGAAGAAACATGAGTAGCAGTCATGTAGGTCCCAGTAAGGCATACGGTACGCTTCTTAACCGCGGGTTTTATAGCTCTAGGAGGTCATTCATAGAGAAAGTAATTAAGGAGGTAGAAAGCACTGTCAGTAAGGGGCAGGGACTTATACTCGTAGCCCCTACAGGAATAGGCAAGACTGCGGTACCGCTAGCATTCGCAGTGGCTTCTCAACTAGGCTATGAGGAGGTGCTCGGTGTAGCCCACGTAATGCCGCTTAAGGCCTTGATAGATGACGTCGGCAGGAGGATATGCGAGGGACTCAGTAAGCTTGGTGTTCCAGAGGATGCATGCATTGTAGCAAAGCAGTACAGTATGTCACACCAATCACCCTTTTATGCAGCACCCTATGTGGCTACTACTGCAGACATGTACTTCTTAAGCATTGCTAAGATACCTGTAGAAGAGATTGGGAAGATCGTCAGCAGCGACAGAGAGTATGAGTTATTCGGCCACTATGAACTCCCTAGAGGTGCCCTGCTCTCCTATCTGAACGTGCTTGACGAAGCTCACTTAATTATTGAGGGACATGAGAAAGGAATGAGAGCTATAGCAGCTGTCCTGAAGTTCTTGGCGGAAGTAGGTACACCATTTGTGTTAATGACGGCAACACTGCCAGATAAGATCGTCAGCAACTTAGTTAGGATTGCTGGACAAGGCAGAGTGAAATTAGTCAAGTACTCACCGAACATAGATGATGAATTCTACAAGGTTGAGGTATGTAAGAAGTTTGAATTAGTTAATGATGGGTTGCTGAACATTGAAGAGGACGCCGACATACTTGAAATGATAAATGAATTCAGTGGTAGGAAGGCAATAGTAGTTAATACTGTTGAGAGGGCCGTCAGAATATATGAGAAGTTAGGCAGGAAAGCCCTGCTACTTCACTCTAGATTCACTATAAGAGACCGCGAAGAGAAACTAGAAGTTCTCAGTAAAACAGATATTGTAATTACTACACAGGTAATTGAGGCTGGAGTTGACGTGTCATTTGATGTATTGATTAGTGAGCTAGCACCCATATCTAATTTAGTGCAGAGGTTCGGCAGGCTAGCTAGAGGTGATGAAAACCTAGAGGGGGTTTGGGGAGTCTTTTACGATGTCAACAGCTTGGAAGGTAGTGGAATATATGATAGAGACTTCATTGAGCAGACATTCCATATATTAAGCAGTTGTAACAGAAGTAAGATCCACTGGCACCTCCTGATGCTCAAGGAACTACACGGCTATGAAGAACTGATTAATAGTGTATGGAGCAGGATCTATCACCCGCTACATAGCGTAGAAGTTGAATTAATGAAGATATTTAGGAACCCACTAGTGAGTTCTAAGGACGTCATCAAGTACTTAATGTATATAGGTAACTTCCTGCGTGAGGACAACTACCTGCCCATATACCTGGGTGAGCCGCCGAGTGAGTACGCCAAGTACTTAGAAAATGTCGAGACGCAGCTAGTACCCACATCTAGC
>JAGGUC010000012.1 GCA_021158735.1 Desulfurococcales archaeon
AAGCTTCTTAAATGCACTAAGTGCGGGAGAACTCATAACCCTGACGAAGTAAATACTACCTGCGAGTCATGTGGTGGAGTACTTTACGCTGAGTATTATGTTGAGGTAGCTAAGGAGCAAGTAACTCATGAAGTATTGGGTAAGAGGCCACGGACCTTAGGCCTTTGGAAGTATGTGGAATTACTTCCTATAAGGAGGGCTGAGAATGTAGTGTCGCTGGGTGAAGGAGCTACACCGCTTCTTAGGGCTAGGAGGCTCGGTGAGTTGCTAGGGCTTAAGAACTTGTACATTAAGGACGAGTCACTCAACCCTACAGGAACGTTTAAGGCTAGGGGTATAGCAGTAGCTCTCTCAAAGGCCGTGGAGCTAGGGATCAAGAAGGTCGGCATGCCTTCAGCTGGGAATGCTGGTGCTGCCTTAGCAGCTTACGCGGCTAGGGCAGGTATTGAGGCTTGGATCTACGCTCCTAAAGAAACACCTAGGGCCATGATAACTGAGATAAAGCTCTATGGCGCTAAGCTAGAGCTTGTTGAAGGCTCGATAGCTGATGCAGGCAGGGAGCTAGCTAAGGTAAAGGAACACGAGGGAATATTCGACATGACCACTATGAAGGAGCCTTATAGAGTAGAAGGTAAGAAAACCATGGGGTATGAAATAGTTGAGGACTTGGATTGGGTGGTGCCTGACGTAGTGATATACCCGACTGGTGGTGGGACCGGACTCCTAGGTATCTGGAAGGGTATTGCCGAGCTCAAGGAGGTAGGGCTCCTGAAGGAGGAGAAGTCGCCTAGGATGGTAACAGTTCAGAGTTCAGGGTGTGCTCCAGTAGTTAAGGCATTTCATGAAGGGCGTGAGGTGGTTGAGGCATGGCCTAATCCGAAAACCATAGCGGCAGGAATTAGAGTTCCTAAACCCTATGCTGACTACCTAATCTTAAAGGTCTTAAGAGAAAGTGGAGGTACAGCACTAGCTGTTGAGGATGATGAAATAGTCACTGCAGTTAAGGAGTTGTCGAGGACTGAGGGTCTGTTACCGTGTCCAGAAGGTGCAGCAACTTTAGTAGCATTACATAAGCTGGTTGATCAAGGACTAATAGATAAGGATGAAGTAATCGTACTAGTGAATACTGGTTCAGGGCTGAAGTACATTGACGTCCTAGGGCAGGTACTTAAGCTGTAGTTGCCTGAACCAGCAGGTACCTCCCGCGTACGTGCCTGTAGATCCACATAAGGTGAAGCTGCTGGCTGAGGGAGTGTTAAGGTGCTTAGTAATAGGTAGAGGAAGAACTTATTTCTTGAGGATCAATTATTAACTACGGGTTAAACACTCCTGAGTGGTTGCAATGTCTGAAGACTACCTTAGGTTGAAGAGCAGGCTCACACGAGCTACTATGAAACTTACTGAAGCACTCTTGAGGGCTAAGTACGTTAAGGTCGTGATTAAGTGGAGTAGGCATGAGAAGCTAGGGAGGTGCTCAGTTGAACTTCAGCACCGCTCAGTAGTATTAACGTTTAAGGTACCTCTTGAAGGTATGACTACTGAAGACCTGGCCGTATCCTGTATTGAGGCCTTAGGTAATCCTGCAAGAACAGCTTACTTAATAATGGGTGTGGTCGGGTTTCTGCTCGCTGCTGCTGTTTGGTACCTACTCCCACCTACGGTTTCTGACCCGACAAAGTCTGCTGCATCCGCTATCGCTATGACTGCGGCAGTTCTAGCTGCTGTAGCAGGTGGTGTTGGGTTGTTCCTTCATGAAAGAAGGCTCAAGGACATTAAGCGAAAGTATGTAGCGTTAACGAAGGCAGATAGGTTCAGCCTTAAAATGTACAGCATGATGGTGGATATAGTGTCATGGGTGCTGAGGAAGTGTGAGGGGAGGAGTAAGGCAGTCATGAATGCACCTGAAATAGTAGCACTAGTCAGGAAGAACTACGGCGACGTACTTAAGGTACTCAGCGAGAAAACTTAATTCCTTCGTAGAGCATGCAGGATCCTGAGGGGCACCTAGTGGGATACGCCTACACCATACCCACCCACACAGCTGTGTGGGTGATTCTCGCAGTCATTGCGGTCGTGCTCATCATTGTACTCCTGCTGATAGCTCTTCCCGTCATGAAGTTCACTATAGTGGTTTCCGGAGACAGCATCTACGTCAGCGCCCCGCCACTAGCTAAAGTGCGTGTTCGGAAGGAGGACGTAATCTACATTCATGAAGTAAGGTTAAGTGATTACCCCGGCCTCAGACCCACCATAAGAACTTTTGGCTTAGGACTTCCCGGATGCAAGATCGGGTGGTTCAGGCTAGCTAATGGGGGCTAGGGCTTTCCTAGGCTTAACATGGTCTGACCGCGCTGTGGTCATGAAGTTAAGGGACGGTACCTACGTAATACTGACGCCTAAGAACCTCAGCAAATTCATTACAACCCTCAGGAACTTGGGGTGGCTGAAGTAACTAGTCTCCACAGGTAGTGGCTCATCCTTAATACATCAGTTAATTCAACATAACCTCATGTAAGGTATTACGAATAGTACTACTGTCACTAATTATTAAAGAAAAATGATAAAACATATTACCTGTTGAAGTAATCAATAATGGTACAGAACTAACTTACTGTACTCTATGTAGCTTAAGTGGTGTTTAACGATGATCGCGCTAGCTATGAATGTACTGTACATCCTGAGCTTGGTCTACATAGGGGTTGGAGCGGCAGTGCTTATTGCTACAGCAATTGAGTTAAGGAGGTATACACCCCACACATGATCTGTGGATAGGCGTACTAGTTCTAATTCTTAGTTCCTCCTGTTCTACAGTATAGCTATATAACTTCCCTAGCCTCTTACTCACGGTGACTTGAACATGAACTTAAGTAAGGTACTCGTAATTGCATTGATCGCGGTAGTAGGTATTGCCGCAGCGACATCAGCGACTGCCCTAGGTCTGCTGCTATCCGATATGTCGGGTGGTGGCGGACAGGCCGTCAGCAACGGAGTGATCCTGACTGACTACAGGGATTATGCTGTATCAGGTGCTCAAGGCTACGTACTGAGGAATGCAGTAATTACATCAGCTACAGCTACGGTATACGTAGTTCCGTCAAGGATCATAGTGTCGTTGACCTTGGAGACTCCAGTACCGTATAAGAACGCTTCCAAAGCATATGAGGACGTAGCCACCAGAGCTAATGAGCTAGTCAGTAGGCTTAAGTCAATAGAGGGCGTGATCTACATTCAGACGCTCTCGGTGAGGCTGAGCCCGCAGTATGAGTGGACTAAGGAGGGCAGAGTATTTAAGGGGTACGTAGCATCGTACGCACTAATTACTGAGGTGGAGCTCAGTGCTGCAGGTAAGGTCATAGCTGAGGCTGTTAAGGTCAGTACAGACTCTATTAAGGGAATTTCATTCACCGTACCTAAGGAGGAATTAGAGAAGGCTAGGGAGGAGGCACTGAGGGCTGCAGTAAGGAAGGTCCACGGTAAGGCTCAAGCAGTAGCTGAGGAACTCAACATAACTCTTGGTAAGGTAATATACTTGACGACGGGGTACAGCACACCAGAATACACTTTGAGGTACGTGAAGGAGCTGAGCTACAGTGTAGAGGCAGGTGGACTGCCTGAAGTACCTATTGAAGTAGGTAAGGGATTCCCTGTCACAGCTACGGTGAATGCTGCGTTCGAAATAGTTGAGGGCTAGAACTCTACCTAAGAATTACCGCAAACCAAGGGCTTTTTCCTTCATAAAGACAGGCATTTTTTATTAGTTTTCTTCACAATACTTCATCGGTGGCTCTCTTGAGTATTAGCGATGACGTATGCCTGACAGGTATTAAGGGCTTTGATGATTACTTAGGCGGGGTTCCCAGAGGCTCTCTCATAGTTATTATGGGTCACCCAGGTGCTGGGAAGACCACGTTCGCAGCTAAGTTCCTCTACGAGGGGGCCCGGAGGTTCGGTGAGCGCGGGCTGTACATAGGTTTTGGTGAGCCGGAACGTAAGTTCAAGAAGTTCATGAAGGATCTAGGAATGGATTTTGAGGTGCTCGAGCGTGAGGGTATGATCAAGCTGGTTACTCTGCCGGCCATAGCCTCCAGGGATGCTGCTGAGATGCTGACTGAGACCGTGGTGAGGACAGTTAACGGGTTCAGGCCTAAGAGATTAGTGATCGATAATTTACCTGCTGTAGTGGACGTCCTGGGTGATGTAGCTGGGAGGGCCTTCCTGAGGACGACACTCTACAACATCCTGACTCGCGAGGACATCACAGCAATAGTTATATCCGACATGTACAGAGGTGAGAAGAGGCTGGTGATACCCTCAGTTGAGGTGGTTGCTGACGGAGTAATAGTTATGAAGGCTGAGGTCAGGGGAGGCATGATCGTTAGGAAGCTGATTATTGAGAAAATGAAGGGTAAGAGAATGCCTGTAGTGGAGGTGCCGTTCTCCCTCGTTAAGGGTGAGGGGGTGATAGTGTTCGCGCCACCACTGACGTATGAAATACCTGCACCGCGGTTCACGTCATCGATCAAGCTTAAGTGCGAGTCCCTCCACAGGGCGCTGGGACCCATCTACGTGGGATCCCAGATCGTTATATGTACACCTATAGGGATGGCCTTACCGCCTGAGGCAATCATACCGTTTCTTAAGGCTGTTGTTGAAGAAGGCATTAAGGTATTGATGATAAGCCTCACGAACCCGTCAATAAGTATGTGGTGTAGGATCGAGAACCCAGCTAGGAAGTACGGGGTGGACATGTCGAAACTTAGGGATCTCATTGAGATCATGTCATTTAATCCAGCAGCGTATTCAGTAACTAAGTTAATGAGCACAATAATAGCTGAGGTAGAGAGCAGGAAGCCTGACGTCCTCGTTCTCCACGGACTCGAGGCTCTCAACACCCTCTGCCCTCCAAGGGAGTTCATGAGCTTTTACCTGAACATAATAACTAGATTCAGGAAAATGTCCTTAACAACTATATACATGGTGTCCTCAAACATTACAGACGAAATCTCCCTAATGGTTAACGCAGGCGACATAGTATTGGCGGTCTCAGCCCCCACCACCATTAGGGGCGGATACTCAGTGAGGATCGACATACTTAAGTCCTACTTAGGTGAGCCAAGAGCGGTATTCACGGATCAGCTGAAGGAGTGCCTAGGTAAGGAATCTTTCAGGTAAGGTAATAAACTAGGCATCAACCCCCACTACTTTACAGGTCAATCCTGTTTTCTTCAGGTACTCAGGTATGTAGTACTTATACTTTAGTTTAGTAGAAACATAGATATATCCAGTCTTAACAGAGTAGGTGAATGCTTCCAGAACTACAGACCCAGTAGTGTGAATACCTGTTGTAGGGCTGATGAGTGATGAGGATGAATAGAGGGCTCATAGTAGGTCTTGCCTCTACAGTAGTTTACTTTCTCGCCACCACACTGATCATGTCGGTTCTAGCCAGGTACTCACGTGACCTAGGTATTGATGTCGTCTCCACTAGCTTCATATGGTCGCTCGTCTACTTAGTAGCATTCTTCATGAGGCCAGTCGCTGGATACATAGCCGACAGAGCAAGCAGCTACCTTGCAATGTCCTTAGGGAGCTTCTTCGTTGCCGTCGCCTCAGTAACGTACTTGTTCTCAAGGGGATTCACTGTCTTAGTTATGGGGAGGATACTGCACGGTGTCGGCGCAGGATACTTCATATCGCCCTCAATAGCGGCAGTAGCTGCGGCTGCTGGCGAGAAGGCTGGGATGGCCTTGGGGGTTAGGTCAATGCTGATATCACTTACCTCCATAGCTGCGCCCCCCATAGCGGGATTCATTGTAGACTCCATGGGATATGCCCTAATCTTCATTCTGGCGGCAGGGCTCTCGGCAGTCACCGCACTACTTAATGGCGCTGAAGCCTTAAGGAGTAGGGCGGAGGTCAGGAGAAGGTCGGGGGCTGGCTGGCGTGAGGCACTTAACAAGCTTGTTGTCACGGTCATGGCTGCAGCTCTATTTAATGGTACGCTGTTCCTAACGCTCTCAGGTATGCTTCAGGCACACTACAGGGACTTAGGTTATGAAGCGAAGACCTACGGGTACTTCCTCATGTTCTTCGGGATCAGTAGCATATTCTCAAGGTTCATAGCAGGGAAGCTCTCAACATGTAGGAACCCAGCAACCATAGCTCTTGTAGGTCACGTCATAACTGCTACGTCAGTTCTAATGCTGAGTAACTGGTACCTAGTGCCACTAAGCTACATAGTGGCGTTGATGTACGGGTTCGGTATAGGGCTCACAGTACCTACTCAGCAACTCATAGTTACCCATGCAGTACCTGAAGAAGTCAGGAATAGAGCGATGTCTTTCTACGCTATGGGGTTTGATTTAGGGGGCTTCATAGGTCCTATGATCTTCGGCTACATAGCCTCTATTCAAGGGTATGTAATGAGCTATAAGTACCTCCTAATATCACCTATTGGAGCAGCCGTACTGATGGCCTACATAACTCTAAAGATGACTGGTAGAGGTCTGAGTTTTTAAGCAGGCATGGGGGATGACGTAAGAACACATGCTGTCTCACACCAGCTCCAGCCTAACTTAACTAGTAGCTCAGCAA
Organism: Desulfurococcales archaeon; assembly: GCA_021158735.1. Taxonomy (GTDB): domain Archaea; phylum Thermoproteota; class Thermoprotei_A; order Sulfolobales; family NBVN01; genus B83-G16. The sequence continues at coordinate 6,595 of JAGGUC010000012.1, forward strand.
CCCTGACCGCAGCCTTTCTGACTGCGGACACAGGTACGTCAGGTACCCCTGCAGCGACTATGAGTACCTCCTCAGCGTCTTCCCTGACCATAGTGTCGGTGCTGTCTCTATGCGGGTACACATGCATAACAGTACCTCCGGCGTCTATAAAGATAGGTATGTTGGGTGGTAGACTTTCCGGCTCTCCCCCTATAGGTCTGAAGATCTCACCACCGCGACTTAATGTGATCTTAAATGGTGGCTCAGCCCTGCCGAGGTCATAGATCCCTATTGGGACTAGAGTCTCTACTGAGGCGATGTTGCCGGCATCAACGACGGGGTTGATTCTTGGGAAGGCGCCCCTCAGAACCCTCCTGACTAAGGCCTCACTAGCAGGCCTCGTCTTAGTAGGATCTATACCTATCCTCCAGTAGAACTTCCTGTACGCCCTAACCACAGGGTCGTTTCTCAGGCTCTTAAGATCGTGCACCCTAGGTATTTCCTTGAGCAACCTCCTTACTTCGGCATCAAGTATATCTTGAGAGTGTTGGGTACCGCTAACCCACGCCACCGTGTACGCAACGAAAATACCTAGTGACTTAGCTGACCTGCTTAACTCAATGAGGCTATCCAGCTCCTTGCATAAACCCTCATGTCTCACTCCCGCCACCCTCCTCAATAGGTAATTTTAACTTAAGTGATGTAAGCGTAATTAACGCACCGAATACGCTGAGGCATACGACTATCAGCCATGTACCTGTGATAGCTAAAGCACTTATTATTAGGGTTACGGCAGGACCTATTAAAGTTGCTGAGTTAGCCAGCAACCCTAGGGCGTAGCCAGCACGCGAAGCTATTTCCTCGGGGTAAGCAACAGTAGGTATTGACCAGAACGTAGGTCCTGTTCCCTGAACCGCAGCAACTACGAAGAGTGATGCGAGAAATACTACGGGGTCCTTAGCGACCAGTGCTATGATAGCGCCTGCAGCCGTCAGAGCATAGTGAATTATCTGTGTCAAGGCAATACCCCTGAAGGTACCCCACCGTGTCGTTGCCTTCCTGCAGAGGTACCTAGCGATCATCCCTACTATGTAGGACCACACTATGTAGGAGCTCTCAAGGGTTGTCGAGGCTACATAGCCCTTAATCCCTAGCTGTTCCTCAGCTATGAAGTGTATTAGCGGTGCTAGGGTAAACACGATCCATAGCCCGGAGAAGAAGGTGAACCCCCAAACCCAAGTAAATTTCCTTCTCCAGATACCGGGCTTGACCTCCTTAACCTCTCGCCCCGTAGGTGGGAGGGCTTCATCAGGTGTCAGCAGGACCCACAGGACGGCTATGATAGTCATTAGCACGCCGAAGATCACGTAAGTGGTTCTCCAGCCAGTAACTGTGGCTAGGTAAGGACCCGCAGTGGAGCCCACTAATCCACCTATGAATATACCTGAAACTATCGTACCTATAGCCAGCGTCCTGAAGCCAGGGAAGAACTTACCTCCCTGGTAAGAAAATATAGGTACTGAGGACATTACGAGTCCCTGCACAAACCTGAGGGCAGCGACGGCTAGTGCGTTAGGTATGAAGGGTATTAGTAGCTGGGGTATGGTAGCACAGAAGCCAGCGAACAGCACCGTAACCCTAGGGCGCTCCTCAAAAAACTTCGAGTGACCTATTAGGAAGGCGAAGAAGATACCCATAGAGTACGCTATCGCAGCCCACTGCATCTCAGCACTACTGAAGCCGTACTCAGCACTGATCACGTCCTTAAGAGAGGAGAAAAGGGTCAGGGCTGAGAAGTTAACAGCCATGAAGAGGAGGT
>JAGGUC010000042.1 GCA_021158735.1 Desulfurococcales archaeon
AATAAGACTGAGCCCTGGAGAAAGGAGAGGCCAACCTACGAACTATACAATTCCATAGAAGCACTCAGGTATGGGACTTCAATGCTTTGGCCGCTCATGCCTGTGACTGCGGAGCGCATAGCTGGGACCTTCGGCTTCAACATAGTAGAGTTCGGCAACCTAAAGTTCGGGTCAACGGAGAAGTTCATAGTTACTGAAGCCCCAATACTGTTCAGGAAAAAGAACTAAGTAACTTAGTTTTCCGCTAAGTCGATAACACTTCATGATTTTCACGAGTATCTCACTAACACACCTGTACTCCTTCTTTACTCTACAGTGAATTGGTTCAGGAGTAGCTTTATATTTGCCTCCTCAATAATGTGAGGGAGGTACGATGCCCTGCCAATATACTTTCTGAGGGGCCTGACTGTAAGGCACTTAAGTACGCGTTCTAACATGCTGGACCGCAGAGTGAACCCACCTAAGTTTAAGGAGTTTACGTTCCTCACGTTGATGTCTAGCCAGTACCTGCTGGAGCTGCTCTTGACGGCGTGCTGCGGATTAAGTCCTATTGGTGGCTGGTGTAATGGCTGCAGTACAGCAGGTGACTTCATGAGGTGGGTCAGCACGTTGAGTCCTGCTAGAGTCATTGAGAGGGGGGTGGTGAGGTTATGGGGTTGGAGGAGCTAAGAAAGGAGATAGATGAGCTAGATGAGCAGATACTTAAGCTGATAGCTAGGCGTAAGGAGGTTGTGAAGGAGATAGCTAGGATAAAAAAGGCGAGGGATCTTCCTGTAGTTGATGTTGAGAGGGAGAGGGCGCACTTGAAGATACTGAAGATCCTCGGTAATGAGCTTGGGTTAGAGCCTGATGAAGTTGAACTGGTCTTCAAGGTCTTAATACTTATAAGCATAATGAGGCAGGTGACTGACCTTTAAGGTATGTGTTGCTGTGGTGGGTGCTGCAGGGCGTATGGGGACGTGGCTCGTAAAGCTGCTGCTTAGTGAGGGATTTCATGTAATCGCCTCAGACGTAGATAGTGAGGGTCTGCGTAAGCTAAGGATGAGGTTTCCAGGAGTAGTAACCACTATGAGTAATCGGGAGGCGGTTGCAGGTGCGAGGATCGTGTTGTTAGCTGTCCCGATAGAGAATTTTGAGGAGGTTGTAAAGGAGTTGAAGCCATGTATAACAAGTGAGCACCTAGTAATTGATGTCTGCTCAGTTAAGGAGGAGCCAGTAAGGAACATGCACGAGTACTTGCGTGAGGGTGTTAAGTTAGGTGCTCACCCTCTCTTTGGTCCTGGAGCTAGGACGCTGGTAGGAAAGAAGGTTGTGCTGACACCTACTACAGCTGAGGAGACAGATGTTGCATTAGGGATTGGTGCGTGGCTAAGGTCTAGAGGAGCGCGTGCCATCCTAATGAGTTCGAGAGAGCATGACGAGTACATGCGTGTAGCGTTAGGCCTCACACACTTTATCGGTGTATTACTGGTAAGTGAGCTGTCACAATATAATGTAGGTGGGCTGAAGGAGGTGAGCGGTCCCTTACTCGACGTACTGCTAACTTTTGCTTCATCCCTTCTAGCCGAGAATTTAGAACTCACTGTCACGCTGCAGAAGTGCCTCAATGTACGCAAAGTAGCTGAGTCCTTCATGAAGAAGGGGGCAGAACTCCTAAAGAAGATAGAGGAGGAGCCGCAGGCTGTTGTACGGGAACTAATAGAAATACGTGATAGATTAAGTAAATCAGGTATCGACCCCTACGAAGAGTATGAGAGACTCTACAGCTTCTTCGAGGGCTGCCTGAGCTGCTAGGGTGGGCACTTACCCAGCCTAGATATGGTCGTGGAAGCGTGTGAAATAGCTGGGTCGACCGCTATTATAGAAAGTAGTGGTAAGTATTTTATGTGGCTGGTTTCCCATTCACTTAGGGCTGTTGGGTAGTGCGGCGTGACTACTTGGCTGCAGGCTTAATGGTAGTTCTGGCGTTCGCAGGTACTGTAGCGTTCAGGGTCAGCATACCTGCTGTAGCTTTCTATACCCGCGGAGTGCTGGAGGCTTCAGCACTAGGTGTAGGGATGCTTACTTCAGCCTTCTTTGCGGCTAGGGCTATCTTCGCTGTAGTGTCTGGTGGGTTGGCTGATAAGTACGGTTACAGAGTCCTCTACTACTCAGCTGCGGCTTTCCTGCTGAATGCTGCGGTAGTGAACCTGTATGCCGTGGCAACTTCACTTCCTGAAGTTCTCGCGATCCGCTTTGCTCAGGGGGTCCTCAACGGCATTGCGTGGGTCCCTGTTCAGGTGGTGCTGGGGAGGCTGGTGCCCGAGTCTGTGCGTGGTAGGGTTTACTCGGTCTACTTTGCGTTAGGGTCTCTGGGCGGGATGGCTGGGAACGCCATATATGCCGGGCTGGCTGACGCACCGATAACTGCCGTCCTAGCCGTCTCAGCAGCGTCATTCGCTGCGTCATCTGCCTTAGTACTTGCTACTGCTGTCTCGGTGCGGGGGCTTGAACTGCGTCCGGTGAGGGGCGGCACGAAGAGAGAGATTGGGGGAGGTGTTGGCGAGGCTGGGCTAGCTGTCGGGCTACTCGGGGTGGTGCCGCTGGTTATCATAGTTCTGGGTAGCAGCATGTTCAACTCCGTTATTAGAGGGGACCTAATCTACATGTACATGAATGAGGTCTTCGAGCTTTCGAAGGAGGTTGTTGCTGGGTACGTCGCTCTCTCATCACTGATAGCCCTCCCCATGAGCTACCTGCTTAGCTGGGTATCAGATAGGGTGGACGATGCAACGTCACTAAAGATCTCCCTAGGCCTAGTCCTAGCAGGTGCATTACTCGTCGGGTCCACCTGGAGGGAGCTGGCACTGATCGGGCTGGCCATGGCTTACGGAGGCTTCTCAGGTGTTGTCCCCGTAACTAGGAGGGTAGCCGTAACTAAATTCAGGCTAGGTGGGACAGCAATCGGGCTGGTTAACGCATCCGGTAATATAGGCAATGTCGTGGGTGCTGCACTAGCTGGGTACCTCTACGACATAGTCGGTGCGGTAGTAGTAGGTGGGGTGACGCTTCCCACACTCATCATGGCTTCACTAGTTGTTGCTTCACTAACTGCAGCCTTCCTAACTGCAGGCTTCCGCAAGGCTAGGGAGTAATTAGGTGGTAGTACCCCGCTATATAGTAGTTGCAGTGTAGGTAAATACTCTATTCACCTTAATACTGGTTAGGTACTCTAACCCAGTGTTTATCATGTTCAAACCCACTATATTTACGGGGTATGTAGAGTAGACTCTTAAAACCTTGTTAAGGCATTCATTGGTGAGTCACAGGCTAGGAACCGCTACACCTTCTATGCCAGCATAGCTAGAAGGAAGTGTATGAGCAGATAGCTGAGATATTCCTAATAACAGCTGAGAACGAGAAGGAGCACGCTGAAACACTCTTTAAGTTAATTAATGAGCTGAAGGTGAAGGCAGTAGCACCCCTG
>JAGGUC010000031.1 GCA_021158735.1 Desulfurococcales archaeon
CTGCGTTGGGTACGCATTGCGAGTAACACCTTAAGAATTAATTGTAGCACTAGTATAAAAGTTCTGTAGTTCTTCTGTTACAGCGTAATATTTAACTTAATGCCTCAAACTTAAGGTGCCAGCCACAGGGGGTAGTACATAGCCAGCGCGGTTCCCACAGATATTGCAGTAAACGGGAGCCCTATCCTCACGAACCTAGCGAATGTGACCCTATGCCCACTACCTTCAAGGATCCTCACCGCAGCGTAGTTAGCTGAGGCCCCGATATAGGTTATGTTGCCCCCTAATGTAGCACCGATCAGTAGAGCCCAAGCCAGCGATATGATCGCGGTTCGCCCCCCACTCAAGTTATTAGCAACAATAACTACTGCTGGCAGCATGGCGGCGACGTAGGGGACGTTGTCAATAAAGGCTGAGACCAGCACGGAAACAAGCACTATGAGCATGGCGGTAGCAGCCAAGTTACTGCCTGCTGTAGCTGAGAACCATTCAGCCACTAATGCTATAGCGCCTGACTCGCTCAAACCGCCAACCATGATGAACATTGAAGCTAGGAATGCTAGTAACTTGAGGTCGATGCCCTCCTTCATAATTCTCGTGAATCTTCCCCTGCCGTAAGCTAGGAGTAGGGCGATGGCGGGGGGCAGTGCTGAAGCAGATAGTGAGAGCCCCAGCTCCTTCCTGAAGGTGAGGAGCACGACCTTGACAGCGAGGGCTGCAACTACTGCCAGCATGTAGCTCCTCTTGACAGGCCCCCCCTCACTCACGGTCAGAGCATTATTGAGTCTCGACGCCTTCCCAGCAATCCTTACGTAGATGGGTATCGTGCCTATGGCTACGATCATTGGGATCAGCGTCATGAAGAACATTGAAGGCCTTCCCTCGTACACTACGAAGTCCCCGAAGCCTAGGTTGAGGTACGACGCGGTGATGGCTGCTGGCGGGTCCCCAACTAGGGTTGCCGATCCCGCCATGTTTGATGCAACAGCAATGAGTATTAATGTGGGTACTGAATCTATTCCTAGGCGGCTGCATACAGCCAGGGCTGTCGGAGCGATCAGGAGCACCGTAGATACGTTTTCAAGGAAGATGCTGACGAGACCTGATATTAGTGCGAGTACCTGAACTACTAGCACGGGTGATTTGAGACGTTCGAGCACACCAGCCGCCAGCTTAACAATGCCGCAGTCAGCTAGGAACCAACTGATTATGGAGACAGCAACTATTAGACCCAGAACATCCAGGTCTATGTACCTCAAGAGGTTTGGCACGGACGAGAAGTGCAGTACCTGCGAAAGCACTATTGTTGCTAGGGCACCAGCAAAGATCACATATAGCCTATCCACCTTCTCACTAGCTATTACGGCTACTACAGCTACGTAGGTCAGCAACATGAGTAGTGCTTCAGCACCATACACTACGGACCCTAAGATCATGAAGTACCTTCATGTAATATAGGTTCCGGAAGCCTGCATCACGTGCACGTATCCGTAATCCGGAGTGCCTTACGTCCTAGGTATTTGCTGGTGATGTCATTGTACTTTATATTTCTTCTTCTTAAATATAGATTCGGTGTTTGAAAGTGAAGGCATTGTCACTAATACTCATAGCTGCGGTGATTATTATGTTGACTACTGCGCTACTGTGTCTAGCGGAGGCAACTACAGCTGCTGGCGAGGTGGAATCTGTTCAACTTCCAGAGTTCATATCGGCGGCGCTGTCGAATCCTAAAGTACTTGTAGCTGTGCTCATTCAGTTCCTGCTGGGTCTGGGCTTAGGGTACTTTTCGGTTAAGGTGATAAAGTACGTGCTAGCCTTAATCGGGATCTTGGTGCTGGGGTCGATTTTATCTGTGTGGAGTTTGGGAGGCAGTATTGAGGACTTCCTAGCTAAGGTTGGTGTGGAGGCGCAGAAGCTGTTCCCTCTAGTGCAGAGTATAATGGCTACTTTAGGGATACTGACTGTAGGTCCTGTAGCAATAGGGTTTATTCTGGGAATTATTGCTGGGTCAGTAAAGAAGTAGTTCTTAAGCACTTAAGTATATACTCTGTTTTACTCCTCCACCTTATAACCCAGTGCGATTAACTTTCTCTTGTACTCCAGAACAGACCTCTTAGGTATTACATACCTGATGACCTGGCCGCTACGTAAGTAAACCTCCATAGAGGCTTTGAGCACACCTGATTTAAACCTAATATTACCTACTTCGTCCCTGCGTATGTTGCCGAAGAAGTCCTTAGTTACTTTAATTCTCTTCATGTCCTTCCCGTTGTAGTAGCTAAGTAGGTTTATACTGAGAACGTCAGCTCTCTTGGCAGTCATTGACTTATCCACGATGAAATCCCCCACACCGTCTATGTGGATCTCAATTACTGGCTCATAGTTTTCTGGGAGGTCGTAGAAGCGTGTGAATACTTCCTCAATAATTACTACTGCCTCCTCAACACCGCCCTTGATCCAGTACATGTCATTAGCGAACACCAGCTCCTTCTTAAGAACTCTCTCTGCTAAGTTCTTCAGCCTCTTCAGCCGAGCTACATTGACTTTAGGGATCCTGATCCCGACCCAGATATTCCCTATGTCCCTCTCAGCAAGCACTTCAACACTCATTACTTCACCATCCCTCTTACATGAGAATACCGCATAATTTAACCTACCACCACTCCCTACTAAGGCACGTATCGCCTTCTCAAACATCATTAATCTCAAGTACCTGAGCAAAGCCCACTACCTTCACTTACCTGAAGTGTTACCCAAGTATTACTTATGCTGGAGAATAAAGATGTTTCTAACATCATATGTAGAACATATTAAGAGAACACATGTTGAAAGTATTAAAAGTAGCATGAAAGCTGATGTATTACTGGAAAGTAAAGTAAGTTGGGGTGGAACCTCATTGAAGCTCTCAAATTACCTAGCTCACGTTAAGAATCTTCGTGGGGTCATATACGGGAGTGGCTCCACCAAATCAGTAATTAATGGAGTTAAGTGGCTTAAGCAGAGGTTCAGGTACAGAAACTTAGCTGTCCCCACGCAATTAATTAAGAATTACCCTGAAGTTCAGCCCCTAATTAAGGAACCACTCCTAAGATTCACCTACCCTCTCCCAGAGGTCTTCAGCGTTGCTGAGGTACTTGCTGAATTAACTGGCGACTACGGACTAGCTGAGTCCGTAGTGCTTGCTTCATCGCTGATCTCGCCCGTCATTGCTGTAGGTGATGATGTTGTGGGTAGGTTGAGGGTGTTATGTATTGGTGAGGTACTGACGGGGAAGGAGCTGAGTGTTCAGGACTACAAGCTGCATATGCGCATAGCTGACTACTCTGTTCTGGACATGTATATTGAGATGGTTACATTGAGTGGGGAGGTCCTGAAGGATCCTGGAAAATTGAGTGACGTCATTAAGGTGCGTGAGGAGAGGGTTAGGGAGGACATCAAGAGGTACTGGCGTATTTCAGGGGGTGAGGGGAGGCCTGTGGTCATGTACTTAGACCCGCTTAAAGTGTTGGGTGTGGAAGGAATTAGGAGACTAAAGTCCTTAGGTGACCTGGAGAGGGTCTCCATAGCTCTCTCACTAGTAACTGCAGTAATTGTTTACGTGTAGGTTCGCTACTCACCTAACTTAATTACCTCGCTCAGGAGCTTCTTGAAGGTTCCCGGAGGGTCTCTGGGTGTGACGAACTCAGCTATTAAGTACTTGATCCTTGGTTCCACCCTAGTCAGCTTATCTGTTAGTTCATTCCTAGCCTTCTGGATGTCCTCAGCACTCAGGTTGGATGGGACCTCGAGCTGCATGATCAATAGGTAATTGTTGGGACCTATAATAAGTGACTTGACATCATTGACGTCCACTATGTAGGGTATTGAGACAGCTATCTTGATCGCCCTCCCGACAACGTTCTTGGGCGCTGACCTACCTATTAAGACATTAAAGTACTTGTAACCTAAGTTGAGTGATGACACGAGCAGTATGGCTGAGATCACGAATGCTCCGTAAGCATCAACTAGTGGGTTGAGAGTCAGTAGAGCTGTTAGAGCAGCTACATTACCTACAGTATCTACTAAATTCTCAATTACCGTGCCTTTAAGTGCGGGGTTCTCACCATGTGCAGGATACTTCCAGAGCGCCCAAGCAAGTACTGCTAGGTCGGCTGCAGCAGCCGTTAACAGGAGTGCTAAGGCGCTGGAGGAGCTGACAACTACTTCTCTGGTAGTGATTCTATTAACACCTTCAAGCAGTGAGAGCGTGAAGAGGAAGCCACCAATTACTGAAGCTGAGAGTAAGCCAAAGATGTAAGTAGATCTCCCGTACCCGAACGGGTACTTAATTGATGGCGCCTTAGTTGAAATAGCCACACCGAGGGCTAGGAGCCCCGACCCTATGAAGTCACCTAAAGCATGCAGGAACTCAGCATTAACAGCAGCTGAATTCGATGTCAGCATGGTAGCGAGCTTAAGTACCAGTGCAAGAGCATTCAGTGCGAATGATGTGTATACAACCCTCAATCAGGATCCACTATGATGTGGAATCAATCCCTATAAGATTTACTTTTCACCTAAGTACACGCAGGTAGCTTCATGCATTACTCAGTTAGCTCATGATATGGGGTACATGGGATTAACTGCTCTATACCTATTAAGGAAGAATTACCTTAATTATCTATATCATTTAACTTGAAGTCGATTAAGTTAGAGTACCTAACCTAACGTACCTCCTAGTACACTACATAGCGCACTGACTGCCAGCTCCGACGAATTAATTCAGTCTAGACCACCCGTCAACCTCTACTGTGAGTTCTCATGCTGAAGTACTTCTTCATCCGATTAACACCGACCACGACCATCTCCTTAGGTAGAGCATAACATACTCTGAAGTAGTACTTGAATTCAGCGCCGAAGAGATGTCCTGGAGCTACGGCAACTCCATGACTGAGGAGCTCCCTCACCAGTACATCGCTGTGTATTCCTAAGGCCTCAATACTGGGAAATAAGTAAAATGCACCGGGTGGTTTAGGGCACTCAACCCCATCAATACTGCCTAACTCCTTAATTATGTAGTCTCTGTTCGACCTACATAATTCAACCAGTGAGTCAATACATGTTCTGTCATTGACTACGTGCTCAAGTAGCTTAAGGCACCCCCACTGAGCGAAGGTTGCTGGTGCACTGACCGTGTGTTGCTGAATAGCCAGTATGTCATCGATCACCTCCTTAGGTCCTGCCGCGAACCCTACCCTCCACCCCGTCATTGAGTACACTTTAGAGAAGCTGTCGATAACGATCGCCTTCTCATGCATCCCCGGTACTGATGCAGGGCTTACGTGCTCACCCTCATAAACGTAGGCCCAGTCAACTTCATCAGATATTACGAATAGATTGTGGTCTATGGCGAGGTCCCTGACGACCTTGAGTTCCTCCTTAGTAAATACCCAGCCAGTTGGGTTGTGTGGAGTATTAATAACCATTGCCTTAGTTCTGGAGTTGACCGCCCCCTTAAGAAACTCCTCATCTAGTCCATAGGGCTTCTTCATCCTCACCTCAACCACTCTAGCCCCAAGCATTAAGGGAATTGACTTAAAACTCACCCAGTAAGGACTTATTAAGATGACCTCATCACCCGGATCTAAGACAGCCTTTAACGCGGAGTACACAGCAAACTTAGCTCCAGGAGTAATAATAACTTCCTCCTCACCATAATCTAGTGACCTAGTGACCTTTAGGTACTGGCACACCGCACTCACTAGCTTCGGGAGCCCCCTAGGTGGTGTGTAGCGTGTTAAGCCCGACTTAATAGCCTCAATAGTTCCTTCCAGAGCTTCCTTAGGGGAAGGGAACTGCGGCTCGGCAACATCAAATCTAATGACCTCGATGCCTTTCTTCTCCTGGATCTCCCTAACTAGGTCGCTTAATGCTATAGGTGATTCTGGAAGCCTATCATACTTACCCAATCAACTACACCAAGTTATTATACTCTCAGGAAGGAACTTAAACCTCAGGCAATGCTTAAATTAGGGAGCCTTAATATATATGGCATCAGAATCTACCAAGTATTTTTCAGCGAAGACTTCATAGAACATTACCTGAATTAATCGAATAATAGGTCCACATGTAATGCTTAAATTTAATGACGCAACATCCCAATAATGACCTAAGGTTGGATATTTAGTATTCTTTAACCTCTCTCCCCACCTGAGCTAAATCCTAGTATTTGGGGCAATTTTCTCTTATCCTCCTTAATTTTCTTCATAATTTTCCTAATGGAGTCTTCGTCAAGTTTCTCAACAACTTCCCTAATATCCTTTACAGGCTCTTTTCTATCCTTTATGATGAGAACATCGGGGAGACCTCCCACAGCAGTATCGACTTCCTCGGCAACCCACAGTAACGTGTATGCTATACGTTTGGCATTTTCTTCAATATCAACATTATTATCGAGCAGAAACTTAGCTAGGGAAAGCGCATACGGCCCACCATGCCCTGTACATACAAAGTCTACATGCTCTCCATAGCCCTCTCCATGAATGTAATATAGCCTAGCTTCCCCATACGTTATGTTCTCTAGACCAGCAAGTAGTACACCAACTGGGGCTCTTTGACCTACACGTTCTCCATAGCGCTCAGATAATTCCATAATGATGTCCTCAGCAATTATTTTCAACTCATATAGAGTATCTACACCTCGTCTTCTTCCAAGCTCACTTCTTAAGATATAGTAGAAGTCATCAACAATACCTGTTAAACCTTCAGCCACAAAGATAACAGGTTCAAAGATAAAGTATTTGGGAGAGTACTCCACTTCCATTCCTCTAAGGAGCTTTCTGTCAGATCCTATGGCTACGCCATTCTTAGATCTAAAACCGATTATTAATGTCACTAGTATTTCACCAATTTAAGTACTGCTTTTCTACTGGCTCTCAACCTATTCCTCAAATTAACTAGCCTAAGTGTATCTAATGGTGTCTTAGGTCTCCTAAGCCTTTCCTTCATTTCCTTATTATGCTCCCTAAGTAGCTCTAGCGGGGTTCTCCTATCTCCAGCCATACTGAAAACTCCCTCATTATTTTAATAGTAATTCAAGGGATTTTAGCTTAACTCATCCGAACAATAGGTGCAATGAAAGGCTTCATTATATAAGGGGGAATTAATCTTTATTAGATAAGTCTAGTTATTAGTTATTTGCTTCATTTGCCAACATCCATGTCATTAAAGCATTAATCTCACCATCTCCATAGCCTAAATCGATCGTAAGCTTTACCGGAATAAAAGGGTTGAAGTTTGGTCTACATCTACTACAGGCTTATTTTCTTCAAAGTCGTTCTCTTACTGGTTAATCGATTCTAGTTTTTTATTATACAAAAAGCAAATATATTTAGCTTGTAGGTCCTTCAGGTTTTTGAAATAGGCCACCAGTACCTTAACAGGGACGTACCCGTGCTTGCGTGCTGTGTCTTTGATCTTACGGATTAGTTCTTGGAGTTCTCTTCTCTTAGCCTCTGACCTGATCTTTTGAGTTGGCTTCACCGTATCCTTACCCCAGCTGGCGAGAAATTCCTCTCCAGTCATCCACTCCCCAGCTACTACTAGCTCACGGCTAACTGCCCTGAAATTCTTACTTATTACCTTCTCAATTACCTCGTCGACCTCCCTTACTCCCCATGCACGAACCCCATGAACATGCTCAAGAGCCTTATGATAGGCGAACTCAGTCATGACAGCGAGTTCCTCTGCAGGAGACTCAAAGGTAGTGAGGACCTTATCAATAATGAGGAAGTCGCCGTTAGACCTCAGCACCCTGCAGACCTCCTCTAAAACTCTGTCAATAGCGGCTTCATCCACCTCATGAAGAGTTAGTACAGCAGTTACTGAATTTATAGATGAGTCACGTAAGGGTAGGTAGGCGGCATCAGCGCAAATAAAGTCGAGACTGCCTGAGTCACTCAATGCATCTCTGCCACTACGCAATTTTTCGAAATCTACATTAACACCAACTACGTAGGACCTACAGACCTCCCTCAAGAGCTTAGCAGATCTGCCGCGCCGCAGCCGAGGTCGAGCATTACTGGCCCGCACGCCTGTCTAATAGCATTACTTAGCAGTGATGTACACCGTAAATTCGGTAACCCGAATCAAATTAAAGTATTTTATGACTAGTTACCTGCACCAAACATCCTTTGCGGCAGCCACCCCATATTTGAGAGATACATGAAGTGAATGCAAGTAGGTTTTAAAATAATATTCACTTAGGTTGAGCACGAATTACCGATCTAGTACCTGGTTTCAACCTAGGGACTACATGAATGATGTTAGGTCTAGCTGAGTACTCTGCGTCAGCTGACCTTCCCGTCCCTGCGAGAAATCTTCCTGCTCTCCCAGACCTAACCAGCTCTTCAATTCTTCCTTCTCTGCGAGCCTTGACATAGAGTTCGTAAGCTACTACAGCCTCATCCGTCATTAGCTCGAGTTCACTGTCGCGCACAGCTAATTCAGCAATAATTGCTCCAGCACCTAATAAGTCGTCAACAGCGAACATACTCCTCTTATATCCAGCCATAACTATTGTAGCGGACTTTATGGAGGTCCTACTTAAGTAAGTAGCTACTGCATCAGCGTTAACGATTCCGCCAACAACAACGTTCTTAAGCCCCCTTCTTACTGCTTCCTCAATAATTAACGCACCCGACGTAGTCCTAATGACTGCTTTTTCAGGTTTCTCCGCACTAAAGTACTTGATTACCTCAATAGGTGAGTTATCTAAGTCCGCCTCAGCAGGCTTAAAGCCCTCCACCTCAGCTATTAATGGTGCCTTAAG
>JAGGUC010000138.1 GCA_021158735.1 Desulfurococcales archaeon
ATGACCCTGATGAAATACTTAATAAGTTGCTTGAGCAATGAGTTTAAGGCGGGGTAGTAGGTAGTGGGGTTAAGAGAGCTACTTGAAGCATGGAGGAGGATATTCGCTATAGCTGAAAAGCCTGAGCTTGATGAGTATAAGTTACTCTTTAAGATAACGGTGGGAGGCATTTTGCTTGCGGGTGTAGTTGGCTTCATGATACACTTAGCCCTGACATTTATTCAGGGTGGTGCAGGTGGGTGAGGAAGGCGATAAGGGTAGCTGGCCTATAAAGTACGTCGTCCTAAGAACTACTGCAGGACAGGAAGCCAACGTAGCATTAATGCTTGAATCAATAGCTAAGGGGATGAAGGTGGGAGGACTTTATGCTATTGTTGTACCTCCTGAAATAAAGGGATATATTGTTATTGAGGCGGAAGGGTTACATGTAGTTCACAGAATAGCTCGTGATATAAAGCACGTTAAGGGAAAGGCGATGGGGTCACTGAAGAGAGAGGAGGTTGAGAGACTAATAAAAGTCAAGAGGCCTGTCGAGGAGGTAAAGCCCGGGGATATAGTAGAGATTATTTCGGGACCATTTAAAGGCTTAAAAGCCTCAGTTATATCTGTAGATGTGCAGAAGAACGTTGTCACACTCAACATACTTGAAGCCTCCTACAAAATGGAGGCTACAGTCCCGGGCGATGACATAAGGGTAATTAAGAGGAAGTGATGTGAAATGCCGTGGAAGGTAATAAGGTCTAAGGTGCAGGGTGGTAAAGCCAGTCCATCACCCCCGCTAGGACCTTCTATAAGTCAGTATGGCCTTGACGTAAATGAAGTTATTAATAAAATCAATGAATTAACTAAGAAGTTTGAAGGACTTGAGGTAACAGTCAATATATATGTTAATACGGAGACTAAGGAGTACAGGGTAGAAGTTAAGTCACCTACAACTACCTCACTTTTACTTAAGTTAGCGGGTGCTTCAAGCCCCTCCGGAGATCCAGCTCATCAGAAGGTCGGTGATTTATCTCTTGAGGATATTGTTAAGGTAGCTATAATGAAGAAGAACGACTTAACGGCAAAGTCTCTTAAGGCAGCAGTCAAGACCATACTTTCATCAGCAGCAACAATAGGCATCACAGTAAATGGTAAGGAAGCTAAGGATGTTGTGAGAGAAGTAGGAGATGGAATGCACGATGAGTTACTGCTTAAATATGAGGATGAATGGAAGAGTAGTTAGGTGGTGAGATGTGCCACTGACCCGCGAGTCTCTAATTGACGCTGTTAAGAAAGCTATAGAACTAGGGAGGGGAAGGAACTTTAAACAGTCAGTAGAGCTAATAGTAGTTTTTAAAGGCGTCGACAGGAAGTCTCCTGAAATAAAATTTAGAGACGCTGTTTACTTACCGAATGGGTTGGGGAAAGAGTCGAAGATCCTTGTTGTTGCGGACGGAGACATGCTTATAAAAGCTAAGGAAGCAGGCGTTGATGCCCTCAGTGCGGATGATGTTAAGGCTCTCAGTAAGAGGGCGATCAAGAAATTAGCAAGAACCTACGACTGGGTGCTTGTGAAGGCTGACTTAATGGCAACTGTGGGTAGGCTTCTCGGACCTGCACTAGGTCCAAGAGGTAAAGCCCCCATACCTGTGCCCCTGAGTGCCGATATAAGAGTTTTGATCAAAAGGTATAGGAGCACCACCAGGTTAAGAAATAAGGAGCAGGTTTGGGTTGGCTGCAGAGTCGGTACAGAAGACATGAGAGGGGAGGAAATAGTTGACAATATTATGGCAGTTATAGAGCATATAAAAACAAAGTTTAAGAAACCGTTTGAGACATCTACTAGAGTGTTTATTAAGACGACTATGGGTCCCCCCATCGAGGTGAGTATGTAATGAAAGGGAGTACTAAGGCGAGAATGCTGAAGCTTCTTGAGAAACTAAGCAGAGAGGAAAAAATCCAGAAATCTAGGGTAAGACCAGCAATAACCAAGAAACAGGCAGTCGTCGAGGAACTAAAGAAGTTAATACAGAGCTACAATACTATAGGGCTTATTGACCTCACAGATGTCCCTACACCACAGTACAAGCAAATTAAAAGAGGGCTTGAGAGATACGGGCTTATTAAAGTTTACAAGAATTCGCTCTTCCTGAGGGCAGCTAAGGAGGTTGGATTAAAGAATCTTGATAAACTGGAACCTTACTTAACTGGTACTAATGCATTTATTTTCACAAACATTAACGCCTATGAACTAGTCCTAATGCTTGAGAAGCACACAGCATTAAGATATGCTAAGCCAGGAGATAAGGCAACAGACGACATATATCTGCCTCAGGGGCCTACGGGAATTCAGCCAGGTCCTATGCTGTCAGTCTTCGGTAAGTTAAAGGTTCCTACCCAAGTACGTGAAGGTATTATATGGATCGCTAAGGACACTAGAGTGGCTAGAGCAGGCGATGAAATAAGTCCTGAGCTGGCCTCACTGCTCAGGAAGCTAGATATAAGACCTATTCATGTAAAGTTGAGACTTAAAGTTGTGTGGGACAACGGACTGGTGCTACCATCCGAGAAGTTAGTAGTTAACATCGAGGAGTTCAAGAACGACATATTAAGTGCTGTAAGTGTAGCTAAGGAACTAGCTGCTGAGACTGCGCTACCGCTTCCTGACATACTGCCTGACGCGATCATGAGGGCGCACTTAAGAGCGGTAGCACTGGTATCTGAGATAGGACTGCTAACACCTGAGACAGCAGAGATAATTATTAGGAGTGCAGTATCTAAGGCATTAGCGCTGGCGGTGAGTTTAGCAGGGAAGGTGCCTGACCTAGGGCTAGGTGTCGAGCTTCCCTCACAGCCACCGCAGCCTCAGGCTGCTCCGGCTGAGGAGAAGGAGGAAGAGGAGGAGAAGGAGGAGGTTAGTGAGGAGGAGATTGCTGAAGGAATATCATCACTATTCGGGTAAGCACTGACTTCATACTGTAGCTTGGTCTATTAAGTATTCAAATGGTTTTTCTGGCATTAATTTTGTTTTTACTTGCAGTATAGGTAATTAATAAATTCGATTTATATACGTAGTTACAAGGTAGTACCTCAGATGGTGGTTGAAATGAAGTTTCAAGTAGACCCAGGTATATATAGGGCTCGAATGTTCGAGGAGCATGGCTATGTGAGACAGAAGTGTAGATATTGTGGAGCTTACTTCTGGTCATTAATACATAGAGACGATTGTAATGATGCTCCATGCACTGACTACACTTTCTTTAATATTAAGTTACGTGTGGGGCCACTATCCGTTAAGGATGTAAGAGATAGGTTCGTAGAGTTCTTCAGGAAGAGAGGGCATGAAGTAATAGAGCCGCACCCTGTAGTTGCAAGGTGGAGGGAGGATCTCTACTTGACGATAGCTTCAATAGTTGTATTCCAACCTCACGTCACTTCAGGGATTGTACCGCCGCCAGCAAACCCATTAGTTATTGCACAACCCTGCATAAGGTTAGAGGATATCGACAGTATAGGTTACACGTTTGGGAGGCACCTAACAAACTTCATCATGGGTGGGCATCACGCCTTTAATTACCCTGGTAAGTACGTTTATTTTACTCATGAAACAGTCGAGTATGCCA
>JAGGUC010000160.1 GCA_021158735.1 Desulfurococcales archaeon
CCGATACACCGGACTTCTGGAGAAGAGAGGGCTCTAAGTACCCATCACATGGTGAGATATTTACAGGCGAGCCTGCGTATTTTCACCACATCATGACAGCTGTCAACATGCTGTTTGATGAGCTTGGCCTAAGGCCGAGTGACTTTGACTACGCAGTCTTTCATCAACCTAACGGTAAGTTCCCTCTTCAAGTAGGTAGGAAGCTGGGCTTTCCAAAAGAGAAAATAATACCGGGTATAGTAACTCCTTGGATAGGGAATACCTACAATGGCTCAGCACTAATAGGATTAGCTAGGGTTTTGGAACAAGCTAAACCTGGTGAGAGGATTTTGGTGGCTACGTTCGGTAGCGGTGCAGGCAGTGACGCCTTTAGCATCGTAGTTAGGGATGGTATTGAAGAGAAGGCTGAGAAGGGACCTAGAGTTGATGACTTTCTTAAAAGGAAAAAGTATGTAAGTTACTCACACTACGCTAAGTCTAGGAGGCTACATATACGCAATATAGGGTGAAGGAATTGAGGAGAGTCTACGTAATAGGTTCAGCATTAACTAAAGTTGGAAGGCATTTCAATAAAGGATACAAGGAACTAGCAAGTGAGGTGATAGATAAAGCCATTAATGAATCAGGTCTTGAGTCAGTAGACTTGGTTATAGTGGCTAACATGCTTTCCGACAGTATATTGGATCAGCTAGACATATCAACGATCCTAATGCAAAACTTAGGTATGACTAAAGTAAAGGTATTGCGTGTAGAGACAGGTGAGTCTAGCGGACTCGCCGCACTGGAAGTAGCATGGACTGCCATTAAGTCAGAAGCGGCTGAAAACGTTCTTGTTATAGGAGTCGAGAAAGCCACTGAGTATCCAACTTATAAGATAAATAAAGTATACAGTAAGGTGCTGGACTATGAGACCGAGACTATACGGAATATAACTCCTCCAGACTACGCTGCATTAATCATGAAGGCGTACCTGAGGAAGTACGGGCTCAAAAGGGAAGACATTGTTGAGTGGCCTATTAAAATGCATGAGAACGCCAGTAGGAATCCTTATGCGCAATTAAACTTCAAAGTAAACCATGAAAAAGTACTTAATAGTATGATCATATCTGACCCGATACGCCTACTAGATACCTTCCCGATAGGTGATGGGGCAGCTGCGATAGTGCTTACTTCAAGCAAAGAATCAGGGCGCTCGAAGGCGGAGCCCGTTGAGCTAGTATACACAAGCTCAGCTGTTTCTATTCAAGTTCACCTACGGGATGACCTGACTAAGTTACCAGCAACAGCTGAAGTAGTATCCGATCTTAGAATGAAGTTTAATGAAAAAATAATTAATGAGGCAGCTATAGAGCTACATGATAGCTACAGTATTTACGCGTACTTACTGATCGAAGAACTCGGCTTAGCTGCTAGAGGTGAGGCACCGGAGGTTGTTAACGAGCTTGAATTTATTAACGTGAGTGGGGGCCTTAAGGCACGCGGCCACCCGCTCGGCGCCACTGGAGTCTACCAAGTGGCTGAACTACATAAGCTGATGACCAGTGGTTTAGCTGGTAGGAGATTTGATGGGAAATATGCTATAGCTCACTCTATGTCGGGACCGGACTACAACGCCAGGGTTGCTTTGCTACAGAGAGTTATTTAAGGGTGATTGTATGAGGTACTCAATACCTAAGTTCTGGAGAAGAAGAGGAGGATATTATCAAATATTACTAACTAGGTGTAGAGCATGCGGTAGAATAGCGTACTTTACGTACGTTAAGTGTCCTTACTGCGGGTCAGGCGATGTCGAGTTAATAAGGTCAAGTGGCAGGGGTGTTGTAGAGGAATACACCATAAGTTACTATAGGATCGAAGGGGCTGAGGAATATCTGCCGAGAATAATAGCATTAATTAAACTGAGTGAAGGGGTTAGGGTTGCTGGTGAGCTGGTTGACGTCGACCCATCAGAGGTTAGTGAGGGTATGGAAGTAGAGGCAGTGCTGAGGATTTTATCAAGTGATGACCCGCATGGGCTAATATACTATGGACTTAAGTTTACACCCATCATCAAGGATAGTTAGGAGTGAATAAAACAATTTAAACTTACTTACACGACAAACAAAAATATTATCTGGTGCCCTTTATTGTAACGGGTGCATACACCCTGATAAATTACCAAGAGTTCCTAGCTCAGAGAACTGAATTAATGAGAGCTTCGGAAATAAGAGAGATCCTTAAAATAACTGAAGGTAAGAAGATCATTAGCTTAGCTGGAGGGCTTCCAGACCCTCAGGTCTTTCCTAAAAGTGAGTTAGCTGAGGTGACTAGAGAAATAATTAAAGAGAAGGGTGATAAAGCGCTTCAGTATTCACCAACGAAAGGAGTAGCTGACCTACGTGATGCCTTACTGAATTACATGAAGAAACACGGTATTTCTGTTGGTAGTGACGACGACATCATTATAACTACAGGTTCACAGCAGGCCCTGGACATCATTGGCAGGGTACTAATTAACCCTCAAGACATAGTCGTTGTTGAACTACCTACCTATTTAGCGGCTCTGAATGCGTTTAGACTTTATAGGCCCTCATTGGTTGGGGTGCCAATAGATGACGATGGAATGAAGACTGATGTTCTTGAGGAGAAGATCAGAAAATTAGCCGAAGAAGGTAAGAAAGTGAAGCTGATCTACACAATACCCGTTGCTCACAACCCAGCTGGAGTTACTTTAAGTATAGAGCGTAAAAAACACTTGCTGGAAATAGCCTCAGAACATGACATATTAGTGATTGAGGACGACCCCTATTCACACTTTGTGTATGAAGAGAATGTCGATGTCACACCACTTAAGACTCTGGACAGAGAAGGCAGAGTAATATACCTCAGTACCCTGAGTAAGATATTAGCACCGGGATTAAGAATAGGATGGATCGCAGGCAATAAAGAACTGGTAGAGGCATTTGAAAGAGCTAAACAGAGCTTAGATCTACATACGTCAACACTGTGTCAATACGTAGCTGCTGAGGCCATCAAGAAGGGTCTTGTAGACAGAACAGTTGAGAAAGCTAAAGTCGTATATAGAGAAAAAAGGAATGTAATGCTTTCATCCCTAGATAAATACATGGTAAAGGGTGCGTGGTGGTCTAAACCCATAGGCGGACTCTTCCTAATGCTTCGACTACCTAGCGATAAAGTAGACACTAAGGAACTCCTGCCTGAGGCCGTACAGTCCGGTGTAGCATACGTGCCTGGAGCAGCTTTTTATGCTGATGGCTCAGGCAGGAACACTATGAGGCTTAACTTCAGTTTCCCCAAGCCTAAGGAAATAGAGGCAGGGATCAGAATTCTGTCTGAATTAATAAGGAAGAAGCTGAGCTAGAAATATATGAGGTCGAAATTATTATTTTTTTATGACTCTTTTTCCATTGTATACACTATACGGCCGTAGTACCTAACTAGAACGGGTATTTCATCTAGGTGCTTCAATATAGCGTAAGCATTTTTCCTCAGCTTGTCAGGTATTTCACTAAGGGCAGTCTTCCCCACTGATATATTCCCTAGTTGAGGTCTTACTACGTGGAAATTCCGTGGGAAGCCAGAGTAGCTCAGAAGCACTTTAGGTTGCGTAGGCGGAAAGACCAGTACTCCATCCTCATTAAGAACTTTTAATACTTGAAGAGTTGAATAGATGCTCAATGGCTCAACGACCACTACATCATATTTATTAGCTACATTATCAAGCATCATTACATCAACACCCAGTGAAGCTATATCGTCATATAGTGCCCTCTCAATACATGCAACAGTAACCTCACACTCATTCTTTAGGTACCGAGCTGTTACATATCCGCTGAATCCGCACCCAACCACAAGTGTTCTCTTACCTCTGGCAACCTGTAGTACGTCATCTAAGAAAGAAAACTCAATCCATAAGGAAAGCTCCGGTCTTAAGTCATTCTTACTCACCTTCACCAGGCATTCCTTAGGGAGTGCAGCATATTCAGCTAGTAGGCCGTCGTAGTCTATTCCAACAATACCGTCCCTGCAGTACGGTATGACCGCGTACACCTCACCTGGTCTAATGTTGTCTGCTTCGACACCCGACTCGATCACTCTGATCACACCTAGGCTGCCAGCAACCCTGTTAGGCTCTATCGGATGTAGCCCAAGCATTATAGACCTATCTATCGGACCGAACATTCCATAGAGTACTTTTCCTAAAACCCAGTTCTTAGGTACAGGAGGAACTGGTACCTCCTTGGGCGTCACATTTTGCTCCCAAACAAGAGCCCTCACAAACCTCCCTAGATACTATATTAGCTCTCTGATAAAATACTTAAAGTGGGTATTTCAGGTGTGGAAGAAGAAAGGCCTATGCTGGCTACAGGAAAAATAGTACAGGACTACAGACCGCTAATTAAGTACTTAGAGTTAATCAGTGAAGATGAGAGAACTAAGGTCTTACCCAGGAGCTCGGATATTGAGATGGTGCGCGCGCTTGTCGAGCAGGGTTATGTAACGCTAGAGGAAATACTCGGTCAGGTTATTCAAGTAGTAAAGGACAGGTTTGACCCGGCTCTATCATGTAGGGTTATTGAAGAAGTACTGGGGCTTGAACTCGAAGAGAATGAAGCAGTTAATTACTTAGCAAAGCTATTGGCAGGATGGATAATTGAAATTGCCGAACGATTGGGAGTCATTAACCTTAAGGCAGGTTGGTGAAGCAGTGCTTCAGCAATAGATCTACCTGTTTTTGAGTAGGTCTGCAATTCGTGCTTAATATAAGGTTAACTAAATCTTAATTACGCCGGAAGCTACCATCGCTTTGAGTAGATTAAGTGATACCTCACTGCTTATGTTGCTTAATTGCTCACCATTAAGTATAACCTTTATCTCTCTTACTGAACCTCCTCGTTTAATTATCATGAACTTTAACTTGTTATCGGAAAGTATCTTAGTTAGCTCCTCTCCACTAATTACTCCTGTACTTAATCCCTGGCCTAGGAGTATTAGAGCTCGTTCCATCCCCTCCCGACATAGGGGCTCCTTCAATGCTTTAGAAATAAAGGTATGGAGAAAACTCCTGCTTACAGTGGGCAACTTACTTACAAGGTCACCTAGTACGACTACATCAATACATTCTAGGCCCTCCATTAAGCTACTTAAAACCTCCTCCGGCACCTCATACCCGTTTCTAATTATAAAGTCCATGACCTTACGCTTCCCCACGAGGAGTTCAACAGCCTTCAAAAGAATTTCCCTGTATGTCTTCGGCAAGTCATTAAGTAACTTAACTACGGCATCCAGGGTTTTGTCAGGTGACTTGCTCACTGACATTCCAATAACATTCATTAGAGAGAGCATGTTTTTTGTTCTGCTAACATAAAATACAGCCCTCCTAATCATCATGTACAGAGTCTTCGGGTTCTTGCTGACGTACTCAGTGCACTTACTAAGCTTATTTAAGTCGCTGAATACCTCATCGGACACGCACTTTCTACTCCTAAATAAGTTTAGCATTAGCCCACCATTGCAGTACTCCACGTATGTTTACTTTAAAAAACGGAGTCACATCAGTGTGAAATACCGCATAAGTACCTCTCAGGCATCTTAGAGTAACTCAGCGAGTATGCCCAGAAATTATTTGAAGGAATGCTGATGCCTCACTTTCAATAACGTCCTCAAGCCCTAAAACAACTTTATTCCATGAGAATTCATAATTTAAGTTCTTGTACTTAAAAACATATGAAAAGTCGTAGTCAACTTCCCTAATTACTGTTTTGAGAGATGCTAATCCCCCGCCTTTCAGTGCCCAAGTCACCAATAACTTACTGATGTCCCTGCCAGCAAGTCCTATAAGTGCTTGTGCGAATGCCCACCTCCAACCATAAACGTTAACTCTAACCCCTAGTGGGTTCAGTGTGTTTCTTAAGAAGGTAATTTTTTGTTCATATTCACTCTTACTAATTAACGGGAAGTACTGGAACGGTGTATGTGCCTTCGGTATTAGTGGGTTAATAGTCACTCTGATTTGCTCTCTCCTAGCTGGCCTGGCACGTGATATCATGTTGCGTATGAATTCAACTATTTTCTCTTCGGGACGTTCCTCACCTGGTATGCCAAGCATAAAGTACAGTTTAAGGTTAAGCTTTTTCTCTATAACGTATGTGCAAAGATCCAAAAGATCTTCTAATTTAAAGCACTTATGAAGTCTGCACGACAGTTCTGGACATGGTGTTTCAGGTGCTACTGTCACCGTTCTCTGTCCTCCCAAGGCGATCAGGTCTATCTTTTTTCTGCTCAATGTATCGAATCTTACTGATGGGAGGGAAAAACCGTAATTATTGCTATGAAGCCACTCAAGCAACTCAACGGAATTAGGGTGGTCGAAGAAAGAAAGTGAGTAAAGTACAGTCCTGCGTACTCTAAGATTTGATGTGCCCTCTTCAATAAGTCTCTTCAACTTACTCATGCTCCTATGGCGTGGCGGGTAAGAAATATAGGACTCCAAGCAGAATGGGCACAGCCACTTACACCCTCTCGAGGACTCTACATAAAACCCATCACCATATACTGGCCGAATAGTTTCCGGCCTTATCTGGTACGTAGGAAAGAATGCATCGTCTAAATTGCTTATAATGGATTTTCTTACAACATTGCCTCCTCCGCCTCCCAAGTATATACCATCCTTGACATCACGAAGGTTCATTAGTACGCATTGTTTATCGCCATTACAAGTCTCAATAGTATCGGCTAGTGTCTTAAGGAAAGCCTCACCGTCCCCGATGAAGATAGCGTCTACTAAGTCAATTACGGGTTCTGGATTAGCCATGAGTGCAGGCCCGCCAGCTATTAATATGGGACCTTTGACGCGCTTCTTTTTAAAAGGATTAATCCTATTATCAATTAAGAATTTTATAAAGTTGATTATGTCCAGCTCGAAAGCCACGGTAACCAGTGCTATATCGAACCTGCTAAGAGGAAGCCCCGTCACGGCTCCTTCACATACGTTATCAAGTGTGAATCTGTCTACCAGTACCTTGTTGACGCCTAATCTATTATATATGTAGTAGTAGGCTATGTGAGTGAATAGGTTCGTTATTGATGCCTGGTACGTGCTCGGGTGAACTAAAGCCACCTTAACTACAGGGCGGCTTCTTCCCGGAATAAATACGTTATACTCATTAAATTGCCCTACACCACCCAAGTACTGCCCCTAAGTCTTAGGTTGTAGGCACTAATAGTATTAAACTTGACTATGTCTCCTGACTTTAAGCACTATCTGCTCAACAATGCTATTAACAACGTCCCTGTGCCTTCTCCTTATATGGTGTTCAACATTCTCGCTTTTCAGGTGGGTATCACAAAGCAGGCATATGTACGTATTACCTATTCTCAAAATTATTGGATCAATGCCTAGGATGTAGGGAAGCACAGCCTTAACTACAGCAGTGGCTGCTGCGTGAGACCTTGCTTTATCAACTATTCTCTGGATATAACCCCTCACCCTAAACTTCGATATCTTATACTTGTACCCTA
This sequence comes from Desulfurococcales archaeon, assembly GCA_021158735.1. Classification (GTDB taxonomy): domain Archaea; phylum Thermoproteota; class Thermoprotei_A; order Sulfolobales; family NBVN01; genus B83-G16. Next base: position 7,522 of record JAGGUC010000160.1, read on the forward strand.
TCGTGCTTGGTGAGAGCCCATCAATTAGGTACTCCTTGATAGCAAGTATCGTCAGTGTGTCGCCAGCGAGTTTCTTGATCACTAAGTATTTAGTAATTGCTGTGACAGCATCCTCCATAAGTCAGTCCCTAACTAAAGTGTTGGGTGGGTCAAATACTTAAAAAAGTAAGGACATATTTGACCACTGGTGCATGAAGACTGTGTGCTGTACCTACTTAGGTACGACCATGAAATTTTTAGGCTTGCTCAGACATTTCCACTTTAGACATGGTAAGCACCTCGCAGTTATTGAATGCTGTCTTAATCCTCACGTAGACTGACTCGTACCTGTAGCAAAGCACCGCAGCGTAGGTATAGCTAGCTCTCTAAGGAAATGACATTACTAAAATAACTAGGTAAATTAAGGCACTTTATTAAAGATATGGTTCGGCTGGAAAGCACATATTCTTTCGTTAAAATTAAATAGTATTGCTACAATATTTGTGAGGGGATGATGTGAGACTCATGTTAGAGCCGAAGAACACTAAAGACACCACGGTAATTTCAGTTAAGTTGGACATGCTCATTGTAAATAAAATAGAATTTCTTGTCAGGAAAGGATATTTCAAAAGTAAAAGTGACTTTATTCGACAAGCAGTTATGATCAAGCTCGCGAGGGATGGGTACCTACCCGAAAGCGCTCTTAAGGTATTTGGGATTAGGGACTCAGGCGGTGCTTAGATTAGATGTCACTCTTCTGGGAGCCTAGGTGGGTCAGGGTTAAGGTTAGTTACGAGGGGGTAACAATAATTACCTGTCAAGACTTAGTTAGTAAGTTATACATTTGTCCATTATGCACAGATATAGATAGGATATGTCCTGAGGGGCGTGAGACTAATATTTTAGTTGATGACATAGTTGCCTTCTTTAGTGTTGGGGATTTAATAAGTCATCTGAGAACTCATGCTCATGCACAGGTGTTAAGACGTAAATTAATAAGTTTGAAGACTGAAGAACATGAGAAGGAGGAGGGTTAGTGAAGAAGAGGGTATTCCTTGGCGAGTCATTCACAAACCTGCTCTGTTCTGCGCTGAGCGAATTACGTGAGAGCGACTTAATTATTGATGTGTGGAGAGGGGGGAGCCTACTTAACGGCTGGGATATTGCGTTATCTGGCGAATTAATATGTTTAGATAGAGTACCGCTTTTATGCAGGAGCACATACCTATTAGAAAGCCTTGGCGGAGAGTCGGAAAGTATTGATATCAGTGTGAACTTCATGGGTACTGAAGAAGGGTACAGGAGTAAGGTGACTTTAGAAGGCAAAGTAATAATTCAACATGACTGGCTGATGGAGTACTCGAAAAGTAAGTACTTTATTAAGGGAGGTTGGTGTAAGATATATAGAAGTCTAAAAAGGCAAGTAAATATCTCAAGGATCTACGGTGAGGTCCAGAAGGTACTTCCTGACGACAGGACATTAATAATTAAGAATTCTAAAATAATCTATAGTAAGATACTTAATACTCTTCCATTGCCTTATGTGCTAAGCAGGCTGGCCAATAGTGATCTTAATAAATATGCGGAAATTTTTAAGTACGTTTCATTCTATATTGTGGCATTAATTATAAAGGAGGCATTAGATCATTTGAAGTTAACATACGTAGGGAGAAGAGGCTTCTCTCTAACTGCAGTAGTTGAAGTACCAGGGAGGTACTTACTCAGTCATGACGATGAATATAAAGTACTTTACAGTTTCGTACCCGTGACTTTTAATTATTTGCGTGCTGAATTGTACCAGAAGGTAATGTCTGAACTAAGGAAGTTGAAGATCATTAAGTCTGATAATATTGTGGTTGCTGAGAGATCTTACTTTGAAAGGTATGGTCTATTAGGTGTAGTTAAATCCGATTGCATTGAGCATATAAGTAAAGAACTCCGTAAGTTTGAGATTTACTTGAGCGGCAGACTGGGGTCATGGAGTGACAAATCTATTCTGGATATTCTGGCTAGTGTGAAAGATGTGAAAGCGTTATAGTAGCGTCGGTAGCTAATTCACTTAAGTAACTGCTACAGCGTCACTCAGCGGGTCCTTGTCATTAAAGGTAATGCCTATGGCTACTGACTCCTTTTGCACTTCTTCTCTGATCATTGACGACGATAGAATAAGGTCTATGAACTCACGCACAGACAGCCTCCTGTTTATTATGTACTCAACATTATTTACGACAACAACGGTCCTCAGCGACCTTGGGTTATAGTACGGTATGACATAAACTTCAATACCGTAGTTCTTAAATATAGATTGTGCGGCTTGCCACGCAGTGTTAAGTGTCTCTTCACTTAACTCACTATTATTTACTATTACAAGGACATCAATACTCACGAGCCCCACCTATTAAGCTCATGCCATACTTAATTTATTTTAAGACTTACGTCAAATGACTAAAGGGTAAGACTCAATGATATGGTTTTCATACCTTATGACACCGCTAGGCCCTAATTTAAGGGTTAAAGGACGTGCTATTTTAGATATAGGTGAGGTAGATAAGCGCCTTAAGAACCTTGCCCCCGTACTGCCCTTAAAACTAGAGAGTTATAAGCGGGTAGGTATTGAGGAATTAATGCTGCTAACTAACATAGATCCTGATGTGGCAGACCTGGCTAAGCTAGGTATTAGGCACTACGTAATACTTTCTTATCCTGATTGCACCTAGAGGACGGTTTTGCAACAGTTTAGAATATTCTGTGGGGGTCATATCTGCATGGAATTTGAAATACTACTTACATTATTCGTAAGGCTGTTTCTAGTTTTACCAATAATAAGCGACAGACATAGTTTCTTGAAATAAACAGCACGTATTATCAGCACTTGATGAACCATGCTACATTAGGGCAAATAGTAGAGACTGTTTTATTTAATATGTGCTTGGGATTAGCAGGAAGTTAAAAAGGCCACTAGTAGAAGCAGAGTACTTTGGTCTGTTGCCTCAACTTAATTAAGTCACTAAAGTATGTGTTAGTGGTGAGAACATGAGTAGGAGGAGAAGGAAGTCTATTTTTGATATATTTGATGATCTTTTTAGGGAAATAGAGGAGGAGTTTCGCGAGTTTTTCAGCGAAGCAGAGAGGGTGAGAGAGATTAAGGGTTTTGAGGAAGGTTTCAGAGAGGTTAGAGGGCCATTTATCTACGGATTCAGAATAACGATTGGTCCGGATGGAAGACCTAAGGTCGAGGAATTCGGTAATATTAGGAGGGCCGGCGTAAAGCCTAAGATAAGTGAGGAGATAGAGCCCTTGGTTGATGTGCTTGATGAAGGCGATAAGATTAGGGTAATAGCTGAAATGCCTGGTGTCGAGAAAAACAAGATCAACTTGAAGGCGGTTGACAGGAAGCTAGTGATCAAAGCGAGTAATCACAAGAAGTATTATAAAGAAATAGAGCTTCCTGATGAAGTAGACATTCAGAAGGCGAGAGCCAGTTACAGGAACGGTGTACTTGAGATAATACTAGAAAAGAAAAGTAAGGAGAAGAAAGAGTTCAAAATAAAGATCGAGTAGCGAAGTAGTAGCGTGGCCTAGCAGACCTACCTGAGCTCCTCCTCAACTACCTCTACATCTTTACCCTTAATTCCACTTCTTCCATAGTAGTCCTCAATAATTAAGGTAAACTGCTTCTTACCTTCTGCAGCATTCATGATCTCTCTGACTTTACCGTGGCACTTACTATTCTCCTCAAAGCATTCTGCCGGAACATGCTCCAGCACCCGGTGAAGGATCCCCTCGACAGTTGTTATGTATCCAGGAGCTGCAGGGCCTGGTGCTACTTCTATTCCTAGCTCGGGTATCCTTAAAAGAGCTGTTGAGGACTTAAGTACTAAAGCATTTAATTCCTTATCACTCTTTACCTTCAGGATGATGCGCTTGGGTTTTCCGACATCTGCTACTGAAACATCTGTTCTCCTAAAACCACACTTGCTGCATACACCAGTTTCTATCAGTATGTTCCTGAAAAATGGAACCTCATAAATGTATATGGTGACTCGGAATTCTTTTTCGCCACAGTTTAGACACTCAATAACTTCTTCTCCAAGTAGGACTAGCTTAGGCATTACACACAACCAATATTCATTAAAAATCTCGGGGCTATTATAGGATTTAGTGAAGTATATGGATGTAACTGGTATTATTGAGTTATTGAAGAATACTTTAGCAGCTCCCTTAGGGATTTTCATTATAAGTGCGTTATCCAACGCTATACCATTTGTTAGTATACCGTACTTGGGGGTAGTAGCTGGATATGCGGCAATATACAGAGGGCTGGCAGATAAACTTGTACTTGTGCTTTGTTCAGCTGCTGGAGCTACGTTCGGTAAGTCTATAATATATCTCATCGGTAGAGCCTTCAGTATGAAATTGAGTGGGGCGAGTAGAAGGAACATTGAACTCTTTAAGAAGGTGGCGAGGAAATCACTGTTTTTGGCTATTCTGGCGTTTGCTGCTACACCGCTACCTGACGACATTCTCTATATACCTTTAGGTATTGTGAGGTATCCTCTAATGATGTACTTTACAGCTATACTCATAGGTAAGACAGTGCTTACTGCGGTGGTGGTAATATACGCTTCAGGTCTCATAGAGCTGATGCGGGTCAACATCGCTTTGATACCGGTTTTAATAGCTATTACAGCGCTACTAACATACATAATACTGAAAGTGGACTGGGCAAGGGTAGTTGAGACAACCTATGATAGAGGCATAGTCAAAGGCATTGAAGCATTCTTAAGTGAGCTCAGTAAGGTTCTGGCAAAGCTGATTTACTGTACAAGTCAGAAATAGCTTCGGAAACCTTCCTGTATGCCCTGCTGATTTCAGACCGTAGCACAGTAGGTTCTCCATCCCTGGCAATTAATTTACCTCCCGCATAGAGCTCCTTAAGCCTCAGCTCACCCTCTGCCAAAGCACTCACGAATTCATATGTGAAAAACTGTGTTAATAGTGAGTATGGTTTACTCTTAATTAAGTAACCTAACTTATCGCTAACATCCCAGACGGCTACGTCAGCTGGTTCGCTGACAGTCAAGGAGCCGGTGCCGAACCCCATAGACCTATAAGGTGCTGATGTAATCATGTGAAGTACGTCAAAGTAATCAGTACACTCTAATTTCTGGGCATAGAGGAAAGCCCTTAACTCATCCAGGGCATTGTAAGTTGGTGCTACATCAACGCCCAGTGCAATATCAACTCCCGTACTCCTGTAATTTTTCACATCAATTAGTCCACTACCTAAGAGTATATTAGACCTAGTCGAGTGAGCGATTACTACTGGCTTCCAGACTAAGTAGTTCAACCCGTCTAGGAGCCAAATTCCATGAGCTAATATGGTATCCACAGCGCCTAGCCCTACGTACTCAAGGAAGTCACGGACACTCAGGCCGAAATACTTTGTTAAGTATGTGCTGTCAGCATAGACTTCACCGACATGCATGTGTAAACCAAGGCGTAACTCGATAGCTAGGTCAATAACGTACCTCACTTGATCAGGAGTTAACAGCCTCGGTGTGCAAGGACCGAGCCTAACCATGAAATTTGTTTTACCGTAAAGACCTCGTGCTAATTTTAAATTCTCATCAATAGCCTCTTCGAAATTATCATAGACGCCTCCATCCATTATGGGCGTGCACAAATCACCTTTAATACCTGCTTCCTCAATAGCTCTCGCAACATGTTCCTCATTAAAATGCATGTCGGCTACGGCGGTAACACCGCTACTAATAAGCTCTTCGAGTGCTAACACAGCTGAGTAGTAACTTAATTCAGGCTCCTGTCTGAGAATTCTCTCCCAAGGCCAAGCGAAATTAAGTACCCAAGAATCTAAGTCATAGCTGCAGGTAATGGAGTGCCTGATAGGGTATAGGGCAAGGTGTGTGTGAAGGGATGCGAGCCCGTGAGTCATAATAGTTGGTTTATCTTCTAAGCTTCCAGACTCAAAGGAAAGTGAGGTAATTTTACTGCCTTTGATCTTCAGGCAAGCATTTGTTAATACCAGGTACGGGTTAATGACTACTATAGAACTGCAGATCTCCATACGATCACGTGCTGGGGTCGTACTTATACACAGACACAACAATATATAGGTTACCTGTAGGCAGCGGTAGTGCCTCACTTACAGCTATGTACGCAGGTTTAAAGTAGTACATTCTAGGTCTCGGCAGTATTGGTGGTGCGCTAGGATTGAAGTAGTAGAACGATGGGATAATGCCCTTATTACCCCATACTACGTATGCTGTATTCAATATGATCTTAAAGAGCGTCGTATTCTGTAGCCTCGTGTCGGTCCAGTTCGGCAATACCACACTCACACGATAGTTCTTATCTACATATACGTACGTAGGTGGTTTTCTTCCAGCAACTCTATATATTGCTACGATACCCTTAGCTGCGTCAGTCCCTATGACGTACCTACCCAAAACTATAGGCCCTGGGCAAACAATCATGAACCCCCCGGGCCTGTACTGGACTAAGTAGGCTTCATAAACGGCTATGTATAGTTTTGAGGGGTCTATTCTGAATTTACTAGTGAATATCTGTAATGCTTCATCCTCAGTGCCTGTTAGGGCTTTCGCCAGCAACTCTATCTGTGTAGCATTAAGTGTCGCACCGTCAGCCACGCTCGCCCGCTCACCTATAACCGATATCCAGTATCCATAGTCCCACCATGAAACTATGACCGCGTCCTTAGGGGTGTTATTTTTAATCCAATTGAGAGCGTCCAGCCAAGCAGGTATGTTTGTCCCTAATCCAACACCTGACTCTATGATTGTAGGAATGGTACCTCTATAGTTTCCTGCCCACACGACTATGCCTTGAGCTATTATAGCTATTGCGAAGACCGAGAGTATTGCGAGTGCTATAGCTCTTGAGAACCACGACCCCCTACCCCTTCTGAAATACGTGGATAACAGGAAGAATGGGAAGGCAGCAGCTGTAATTGCTACTACGTAGTTTGTGTACGGAAAGAAGTAAGCTACATTCACGGTTGCGAAGATGGAGAGAACGAAGAGTATGGTAACGAATAATTCTGCTATATTCTTTCTTGTTACTGCTCTATAGGCTAGGTATATAAGCATAGGTATAGCTACGACTACTGCGGCACCCTCCTGAGTTATGAATGATGATGCACTGGCTTTCTGGTACTCCTGCACAGTCTCAACTAAAACGTGAGTTAGCTTTCCCAATCCTATGGCTGCGAGGGCTTTCCCTGCAACGGCGATTTTACCAGTTACCAGTGCGTATGCTCCTGTAAGTATAATAAGTACAAGGATAGATAGGTAAATTAATTTGTACTTCCTAAGCAGTGGAAACGACATCACTAAGTTCTTTGCGGAAGCGAGCTTCTGCAGGGCGTAACCTATGAAGAACAAGGCGAAAATGCCTGGAATAACTAAGCCCGCACTCCGCAGTATGTAGTTGAACCCCCTATAAAATGGGGTAACACATATAGCGGCTGTTAACGGTATGAGCTCTAACACCATCAAGTATAGGTCATGTACGGTTAACTTCCTTATCAGCGGTAGTAGAGCTATTTGAACAGCTATCGCAGCAAGAACTAAGTTAAATCCTGCCCATGACATGGCGGCAAGAGCTAAGAATATACCTGATACTGCGGCACTGACGAAGTCAACTCTTTTCCAGGCCCTCACATGAAAGTAAATCGCGGGGAATAAGAAAGCCATGCCTATGGAGTACTTAACAGTGAATCCAGCGACATGTCTACTGACGAACATTAGTGATGCAGCTACTGTAGAGAATGCTGCAGGTATGTCACCCCACAGTTCCCTAACTGCGAGGTAAACGCCCAGTGCCGTCATTATGAAAAATACTATCGGAAGATAAACCATCCAATCGTACAGTGTCAAGGAGGGGTTGAATAATCTGGCAACCTCATATGTTATGATGGAGAAGTAAGGTAGCATGGGGAGTGATGAGTGCGTGAAGTCCCTGCCCCATGGATACCAGAATAGGTGCGTAACGTCATTAAACCTTCTTAAGTAGTTGAAGTACTCCAGCCCATTTCGATATAGCTGACTTGCTATCCAGTACTCTGAGTATGGGTCAAGCTCGAATAGTGTAGGACCGTAACCGAGTTTCTCCGCGTTCCACACGGGGTAGAGCCTGAGGTAAGAACCAACTGCTAAGGACATTATTAGTACAGTCAGTGAGAACACTACCCTCCAGTACTTCTTCAGCCAGGACAGAAACCTGCCTGAAATTACTCTAGACACGGTACCAGCCCTAAAGGTTAGTGAAATAATTCGATTTAAGTTTTTAAGTATATTATTCTTTCATCACTGAACATCTTTACAGAGAGCGCCAGGAGCGCTACTGACTCAGCCAGGGCTATGCCCAAGTGCATTAAGGCCCTAATAGGGGCTCCTAACACAATATCACGTATCATTATGACAACATGCGTGTATGGGAGCACGTAGAGGGGGTACTTAATTGAGGCCTGGAGATTTGGTATGTCGACATAGAGGCATATGAAGAATATTATTGATGCAATACTAATTATTGCTAGTGACACGGCTTGGGAGGACCTGTAGCTACCAGCCCTAATCATTGCAGGAAGTACTAGGGCGAGTGAGGCAAGAATGGAGACATACACACCTACTATGTGAATAACTACTAGGTCCGCAGTCAGGTAAGCTAGTACATTAACGCCATAAGCTAGGGATGGGAGGACGAAGAATAGTATTAATCCTACAGCATCACTCACACCAGCCATAAGACCTACCAGTGAAGTAGATAGCACTTTCCCTAAGAGAAGGGCCTGCCTAGGTAGAGGGGTCGCTAGCACTGCCTCAAATGTCTTCCTCTCTTTCTCACCTATGATGGAATCAGTGATGTATGCTATGGATGGTGTAGTAACGAAAATTAAACTGAAAGCAACGATCCTAGCTAAGTATGTCCTAAATTCCTCCGCAGGCGATGCAGCGACTCCGCCTGGGCCGACAATTCCAACAATCACTTTTATTGGGGATAGGATGGATTCAACATTAACTTTTAAGCCGCTCCTGTCTGCAAGGTATAGGGTCTTTATCTGCGATACGTACTTAGAGTAGGAAGACAGCTCATTCTGAACTATCCTGTCAGCATCATAGGCTTTCACGGATCCTACAGTTCGAATAATTTTTACGTAAGCTAACCTAGTAAGACTAGTTAGGTTTACTACAAATCCTTTTGGTACTACGACTTTCAGGTCAAAGTACATACCTTTTAATTCCTGGGGATTGATAACTACCCTGACAATGAAATTATTAGCTTTCAAGGCGGCAACCACCTTGGATATCAGGCCATGGCTACTTACATTATGACCTCCCAGTAGTGCCCAGGAGCGGTCTTCGTCTATGATGACAACTACTCCCTGCTGATACTGTTGGAGGTAAAGTGATGACAGCCCCATTAATGGCATGATGAGGAGGGGTAGTACAGCAATGACGAGTAGTGTCCTGAGATCCCTGATCATGGACTTTAACTCCTTCCACATTACAGGATATAACTTACTCACTATAGTCACCAACTAATTTGATGAATGCTTCCTCCAAGTTAGTTGTATTAGTGTACTTAACTAAATTACTAGGTGAGTCAGTAGCGATTATGCGTCCTTCATGAATTAGAGCTACTCTATCGCATAGATACTGTACTTCAAGCATGTTGTGGGAAGATATTATTATAGTAGTCTTCATGTTCTTTGCGAAGTCCCTAATCATTTCCCTAATATGTACAGCGGAGAATACGTCCAGACCTGATGTAGGTTCATCAAGTATTACCAGTTTAGACCTAGTCATGAGTGTCCGAGCTACAGCTATTCTTCTCGCCATACCTTTACTGTATTCACCTGCCCTCCTCCCTAGTACGTCACTGCTTAAGCTAGCAATTCTAGCTCCTTCCTCAGCCAGCCTGTGTGCCTCTTGTTTGCTTCCAGCATATACCATTGCGAAGTACAGGAGGTTCTCCCACCCAGTAAGTCTGTGGTAGAGGCTTGCTTCCTCAGGAAGGTATGATATTAGCTTTCTCACTTTCTTTCTATTTTTAGGTAGCTCGTACCCCAAGACATTGACATATCCTTCATCATGCCTAACCAATGTAGCAATTATTCGCAGCGTGGTTGTCTTGCCAGCACCATTAGGGCCTATAAGTCCGAACACCTCTCCCTCTAGTACCTTCAGTGCCACACCTTTTAGCGCGGTAACCTTTCCAAATCTTTTCTTAACGTCACGTAGCTCTACCGCGTACCTCACCCTCTGTTCCTCACAAGCAGGAGTGAGGAAAAGGTTAATAACCCTAAGGTAATACTGAGCAACTACTAATTCCGGAATAAAAATCTCCGAGAAAATTGAGGTATCACCTTAAATTCTCACGTACTCACGATCGTTAGGTAGCGTTAAGATGGTGACTTTTCTAGAATCTGTAATTCATGAAGTTCTGATGAAGTATGGGGAACGAGCACTTTATGTCCTGAAAGCTGCTGTTGAGGTGACGGAAGAGAATAGCGCTATGGGTAAGAGAACACCAGGTGATTTCGATAGTAAGGGGCTTATAAGGAAATTAAGGGAATGGGGAATCACGTATAACCCAAGTCAGCTACTGAGGATAATGGAGCGTGACTACGGGATAATTGAGACCGTGTATAAATCTGCCACGCAGAAATGGTGGAGATTCACGGATATTACTGCTGTGAAGGATGTGATCAGGACTTACGAAGGAGGAGATGATGAAATTATCGACGACCCTGAGCATTACGTTCTTAATCTTCAAATAGAAGTAATAGATGTAGACAGGCTATTGAATGAAGTTAAGGAAATGTACTCTAAAGGTAAGTTGTCAGGGACCGAGAAGAACAGGATAAAGCAGATAGTAGTTGAGGAATTACCGACCGTAGCTAAGGTAATGAAGGAAGCACAAAGATATGAGGGGAAATACAGGGACTTCATAAGAAAATGCAGCTTTCTATTGAAACTAATTAGTGAGTTACTGAGGAGAATTAAGATGGGTTCAATGCCTTCTGTATCGAAGAGTGTGCTCGGGGAAGAAAGCGTAGGGCTTGAGCCAGCAGGTCGGTAATTCTAGCTTCTAAAAATTTAGGTTTCGTTGATTAATGATTGGCAGTTTCACTTAAGTAACGAAAAGAGTATTGTAAGCGGTGTCACTGTTTCCGAGGGATATGAGTTGAGAGTAGGTATAGTCGGTGGTGGTGCCGTAGGCACGCTGCTGGCATACGCGCTCAACTTAAGTGGTATTAAACCATTCGTTATTTACAGAAGTAAGGCCAAGAAATCTAGGAGGTCCCGGGAAGGGCTGAGACTCCAAGTGACCTCCTCAGGTGGCAGCGTAGTGTACCAGGTCAATGCTTACCACATTACCTATGATGAACTACCTGATAACTTTCTAGACATCTTACTTATAGCTACTAAGGCTTATGATATTAGGGAAGCCCTGCTAAGTATCGTACCTGCACTGAGCGATAATGCGGTCGCAATATCATGTCAGAATGGATTGTGGTCCCTGGAATTATTAGAGAAGGTACTGGGGAAGGAGAAGTCTGCAGCCCTAATCCTTAATGCAGGTGTTTATGAGGTAGATGAAGTAACATACTCGCTGGCTGGATGTGGAAGTAGTTACTTAGGGCAACACTGCAGGCCACAGCCTTGGCTTATGAAAGTAGCTGAAATTCTTCATTTTCTAAACATTAAGGTTGTTGATGATGTGGAGGGGTATAGGTGGCTAAAACTAATAGTTAATTCTGCAATAAACCCACTTACTGCTATTTTAAGAGCTAAGAACTCAATAATTATAGACAATCCATTAGTGGGGAAGCTGGCAGCTAAAGTAGTTCTTGAGGGCTGGCTAGTGAGTAGAGAGTTGGGGATCACACTACCGCGTAATCCCATAATTGAGTTAATTAATGTTGCAGCCGCAACTGGAGAGAACTATTCATCTATGTATCAGGACGTGATTAAAGGAAGACGTACCGAGATAGACTACATTAATGGAGCCATAGTCGAGATTGGGGAAAGAGTAGGTGTTAACACCGTACTAAATAAGGTACTTACACTTCTGATTAAGTCAATAGAAGGTCGCGGGTAGATTCGGACATAACTAAGTATTTAAAGCAACAATAACTTGAATACCTCAGACCACTAAATAACCTTAGTGGTTAGTGTGGGAGAGAGGCAGGAGAAGTTACTACCGTATCATTTCATAAAGATGAAAAAGCAGGGTAAGAAGATAGTCATGATAACAGCGTATGATTACTTTCAAGCGCGGATAGCTGACGAGGCCGGTGTTGACGGCATATTGGTGGGTGACTCACTGGGTATGGTTGTAATGGGTTACAAATCAACTTTAGCAGTTACCTTAGATGATATAGTGCATCATACCAAGGCAGTACTTAATGCAGGCCCAAGAGCTCTAGTAGTAGCGGATATGCCGTTTATGACCTATGAGGTAGGTAAGGATGAAGCCCTGAGAAATGCTGGTAGACTGATTAAGTTGGGTGCTGATGCCGTAAAACTTGAGGGCGGGGTTGAGGTCGCAGATGCCGTCAAGGCACTGGTCAGTTCTGGAATACCTGTGATGGGGCATATAGGTCTTAACCCGCAGAGGCACCTCGTGATGGGGGGTTATAGGTTAAGGGGTAAATATGCTGAGGATGCCGTAGAAGTTTTGGAGGATGCTGAAGCACTGGAGGAGGCAGGGGCGTTTGCTGTTATAATTGAATTTACTGCTGCTGAGGTCGCTGCTGAAGTAACTAGGAGACTGAAGATACCGACGATCTGCATAGGTTCAGGCCCTCACTGCGACGGGCAGATACTTGTGTTTCATGATGTAGTCGGCCTTAACCCGGAGCCCCCCATGTTCGTTAAGAAGTACGCGCAGGCGTATGAGGACTTCAAGAACGCAATTTCTACATATAAGGTGGAAGTGGAGAGCAGGAACTTCCCAGCTAAGGACAAGTACCATCGAATGAAGGAAGGTGAGTTACAGAAATTTAAGGAATTAATAAGTCGTAGGAAGTGCAGGACATAGCTAGCAGATTAAGAGCCCCTCGGACTCTGCAATTCCTAGTAATCTCTGTGCAATGTGCCTAACGGCATTCCTCAGTATTCTTTCATTATCATATGAAGTGAGTAGCTCCTTAAGCTCACTGCTGCTTCTTCTTTTCAGCTCCTTAGCTCTTTTAATCATTAGCGGCATTGCCCTCACAACATTGTCCACGATAGTTATGCTGGCAGCCCTAGCTGTTCTCGAAAGCGGATTTAAATCAATCGCAACAACTGTCTTACCCATCCTTCTAAGGGCCTCCGTCCGATCTCCATCTTCAAGCGGGACCAAAACCACGTCAGCTATAAGGATGCCTTTAGAGCTAACTCTTCTCCTCTCACTGAATAACTCCGGGATCAATGCTGTAGCATCGTCAACCCCTAGGACATGAGTTGCCCCGTTCTCCATAAGTACTTCAGCAATTTTCCTGACTCTTTCCTCAGTTCTATAGAATAGGTTAACCTCGATCTTAGCACCTACGACATCAGCTAGCTCAACCACCTCTCCAGGTGTTAAAGCAGCTACATTACCATTAACGGAGATTACTGGATACCTGGCCAGGAGGAACGCCGCAACAGCTGCGTCTATTGCTTCCTTAGCGAATGGCTGTGTTTCCTCACCGATTAGGTAGTCAAAGCACTCGCCTCTACCGTGCGCTATAAGTCCCTGAGGAACTACGAATCCTTTTTTAAAACCCTCAATTAACTTCTCACGTACTAGCAGCGACTCACGCCTGGGATGCGAAGCGGGGATTTCTATATCTTCCACCATATCTGCTACCGTGCTCTAGTTACTATGACTGAACTTAAAAACGCCTTTTAGGTGATTACTTAGTAATAAATATTAAGTCCACTAGGTGCTGGATTGAAGAGCTTTACTGTGCCATATCTTCTAAGAATATAAGTTAACTCATCGGATATGCTTGAATCGTGCAGAACAACTAGTAAGGACTTCTTAATGAAGTACCCTAGAACGGAGCCGTTGCTGATAAAATGTCTAAGCTGCTCTTTTAGCTCGTTGTCAAGGTCGGGGGTTAGAAATCCTACTGCCTTACTAAATTTATGTGACTTATCAATAAATGAGCAGAGGTTGTATTCCTTAATGAAGTCATTGTATGCGGACCACCCAGCCCTAACTATTTTGTCATGATAGTTTCTCAGCATTTGAGGTGTGAATAGCTTATGCCCGAGGTGGACTGTAGCTACTCTTAATTTCTCCTTAATTATTATGCAGTCAACCTCTCCTATGCCTGGCGGTCCAGGCTTTAACCTTACCGTGAGTCCTTTTCCGAGCACCTCAGCCGTAACGTCTCCCAGTCCAGTCATGTTAAATACTTCGGCAAAATGTGCTGCCCTACTCGCTTGTATTATCGAGACGTAGCCATGTTTCTTCTTCAATAGGAATATGGCGTACCCGAGAGCAAGAACGGCACTTAAGCCGTAGCCCTCACCTAATTCCACATTTGTCAGCATCTCGATCGTAATATTGGGTTCCACCCTCAAGTACTTAGCAACGGCATCGACTATATTAGCCCCCTTGGTCAGTAGACCACTACTTCTGTATTGCCTCTGGCTAATCTCCTTGACGATGCAGTAAGGGGTTAAAGTAATGCCAGCCCCTAGAGATCCTGTTAGTAAGTAATCATTCTTTATTATAGGGACCCAAAATCCACTTACGTGTAGAGGCACCTTAACGATCATTTGCTCGTAACCCTATCTCTTACTATATCTAATATCCTTCTGGCAACCACGGACTTAGGTGACTTGGGTATGAATGTCCTGACACCCTTGTCGTCAACTACGTAAACTTCATTAAATTCGGATGTGAAGCCTATGTCGCGTCTACTGATGTCGTTAGCCACAATGAGATTGAAGCCTCTTTTCTTCAACTTCTCCTGTGCCAACTTAATTAGTTTGTTGTTGTCTCCGAAAACTGTTTCAGCAGCAAATCCTACTAGGAGACCATTAAATACCTTACGTAATTCAGCAGATATCTTCGGAGTTGGCTTTAATATTAGCTCCAGCTCCTTACCGACCGACTTTATCTTCTCCTTGGAAGACATGCTAAAGGAGTAGTCAGCCGGCGCGCCCGCTAGTATGACGGCATCATAACTTCTTGATTTCACTTCATTCATTACCGCACTAAGCATCTCACTTGTGGTTGTTACCTTTACTCTCCTAACGTAGTGTGGTACACTGATCGGGACAGAACCGTGTATTAGGGTTACTTCAGCTCCTCGAAAGAAGGCTTCCCTGGCTATAGCTATACCCATTCTGCCGCTACTCGCATTCGTTAGAAACCTGACAGGATCTAAGAATTCTCGTGTAGGTCCTGCAGTAATTAAAATTTTGAAGCCTGCGAGGTCTCTACCCCTCAAGGTGAGGGCTTCAGTAGCAGACACTATGTCCTCGATTAGAGGGAATTTCGCCTTATTCTCCTCGATTATTGGAGGTACTATGGCGCAGTTCCATTCCTTAGCCTTACTGAGTGCTTCCTTTGCCTGCGGGGAATCCCAGAGGTATTTATGCATTGCTGGGACTATTATGAGTGGCTTACCCATACCAGCGACAGTCACAGCTGTTAATGTAACGGATGTATCAGTTATTCCGTGAGCTATCTTAGCTATGGTGTTAAGCGTCGCTGGAGCTATAACCATGGAGCTACATATTCTTGAAAGAGCAATATGTCCTGTTTCTCCACCGAACTCAACAAGTACTTCATTACCTGTAGCCCACTCAAACAGTGTGGGCGATACCAGTTTTGCCGCATCCCTACTCATTACTACATGAACTTCAGCACCTCTTCTCATTAACTCGCGTATGACATCGACCGACCTGTATATGGCTGCTGACGAAGTCACACCAACGACTATCGTGATGCCCTTAAGTACTGTTGACTGCGTACCTACTATTTCATTACTTGGGTGATACTTCATCTTTTTCAAAATGTAACACCTGCTTCAGCTGCTAATAAATTAAATTTAAACTCAAAATAAATAACCTTGCGGGTATTTAACGTGTGTGAAGCTACTATCAGGGAGGTAAGGGAGGAAGACCTTGACCAGGTGATAGAAATCAATCTTATTTCACTCAAGGAGCACTACCCAGTACAGTTTTGGAGAGATCACCTACAATTGTGGGGTAAGATATTTCTTGTAGCTGAGGTAGACTCGAGGATAGTGGGGTACGTTATGACTAGGATCGAGCGCGGTTTCGGCTTTCTAAGAAGATTTCTGAGGAAGCTCGGGCATGTAGTGAGTATTGCGGTACATCCTAATTACCGTAGGCGCGGAATAGGCTCTGCGCTCATGGTGGAGGTGCTTAAGAGGATGAAGGACTTATATAATGTAGATGAGGCCTATCTTGAGGTCAGAGTGAGTAATACTCCAGCTATTAAACTATATGAAAAACTAGGCTTCAAGATAGTTAAGGTAATTAAGTATTATTATGCAGATGGTGAGGACGCGTATTTAATGGCTAGAGAGTTCTGATGCTTTTGTATTCTTCTTTGCGTATCCTAAACTACTTAACTTACCTAGTAGTACTTCCCGCAACGATCTAGTATGCCCTAACTCGAGTACAGCGTAGTTTCCTTCATCAGCTGGTCCAGGATTAACTACTAGCGATCCCTCTATGTAGCAGATTCCTTTATTTCTTAGGTGACCCGTTAGTACGATAGTGGGTTTTAACTTAACTATCAGGTTTCTTATAGTTCTTAAACCCGCTCTCAGGCCTAGCGGCTCAATCAGGTCGAGGCAGCCCAGCGGTGGGTGATGAATTACTAGGATGTCAATTTTCAAATTGTTCGAGGTGCTCAGTATCTTATCGAGTCTTGCTACATTTTGATAATAGTCGAGTCCGCCAATACCTGCGATAAATACTCTGTTTAGTCGGATAATACTGCCGTCTAGTAGGATGTTGTTTTTTCTTGCTTCCTTAGTTACGTATATGTCGTCCTTATCACCACTTAGGATATAGTATCTTATCCTGTTCTTGAATGGTAGTTTCTGTGGGTCTAGGTTGCAGTCTCCTCCTATTAGAATTATATGTACCTCATGTTTCATAAGTAGTTCTCTTAGTAGTTCCTCACCGATGTGCTCTCTCTGATTTAAGTCAGTAATATACCCTACCCTAACTACCTCCATTCCTTGTCCCATATAACTCACGTAATTTGGTAAGTAATTGTATTGGTGAGCACCGCCTTAATCCGCTGTAGAGTGGTTAGGAGAGGGCGCATGTGTAGTATGTGTGAGGGTTATCCTGGAAGGTGCTTTACTATGTATATTTTCTCAACTTCATTCTCCAGTGATGCTCTCCACTTATCACCGACTGCGAGTATTGAGAAGACCCCTACGGGTGAAGCACCTGACATTTTAACCAGCCTCATGAGTGCAGAGCTAGTTTTCCCCGTCCTTAGCAGGTCATCTACTACTAATACGCGGTCATTTATATTTAACGCGTTAGTTGGCATGAATAAGTTAACTACTGCAGGGGGGTCCGTAGCTATGAAGCTTGTTTCATAGTAGCTCTTAATGCCTATGTCAGGGCTTTTCCTGGCTATAACGAGCTTAGTGTCGAGTACGTCGGCTACATTGACTGCGACAGGTATTCCATCGACCTCAACAGTGGCTACTGACGTTATATTGTACTTCTGGAACTCCTTGAATGCTAGGAAAGCAAAGATCTTCAGTAGGCTGACATTATATATTATCCGAGTTAGATTGAATATGTTGCCATTTACGGTTATTATGTTGTTCTCGAATATCTTGTTAATTACCGGTGGGCTCGTTAACTTGCTGATTAATTCATGTGCTCTCTCCTCACTAGGCATTATCTTCATATTAATATACCTCCATAAAGCAGGTGCTGGCAATCCAGTGATCGCTTCTAACTCCTTATACTTGAATACCTTCTTAAATGACCTCAGCAGTTCAATAGCAAATATCCTTACGTCAGCAAGCATTTCTTCACCCTCTTTCCAACAAATATGTTAAAAAAGTAATATTAAAAACGTTATCGCAAACCAATTAACCTTTTACTTAGCTGAGCTTACCTCTTATAGCAACAGCGACTTTAGTTAAGAAATCCCGGTCTCCAACATCGTATGTAAGTTTTGAAGTTATTCTCTCTATTATGTAGTCTATATTACTGTTCAAGTCTATGACCTCATCCATAACTATTAACTGCGGTCTCTTCCCTCCTTGAGTAACGACCAG
>JAGGUC010000085.1 GCA_021158735.1 Desulfurococcales archaeon
ACTACGAGGTGCTCATGCCCAGGACCTTCATTACGTCAGGAGGACTGGGTACTATGGGCTTCGGCCTACCCGCTGCTATAGGGGCTAAGGCAGCAAGACCTGATGTACCAGTCGTGTGTGTGGACGGTGACGGCAGCTTCATGATGACCTGTCAAAACCTAGTTACTGCCGTAGCTGAAAATATACCAGTAGTTGTCATAATATTCAATAATCTGTCACTTGGAATGGTCCGTCAGTGGCAGGACTTATTCTACGGCAAGAAATTCGTAGCTACGGACTTGAGCCCTGCACCTAACTACCCTAAGTTAGCTGAGGCATTTGGTGCAGAGGGTCTTAGAGTCGGGAATTACGAAGAATTTAGGAGTGCTATTCAGAAGGCACTGGCATCAGACTACCCCACAGTTATAGAAGTGCCTGTCCACCCTGATGAAAAAGTCTTCCCAATGATACCTCCTGACAGGAGCTTAAAGGAGGTGATGGTGAGTGAGTAACACACACATAATAGAGTTAGCCGTAATCCCTAATAGCACCAGTAGAGTGTTCACTAGAATTCTGTCGGTGCTGGAGAGGTGCAACCTAGGGATCGAGGCAGTATCCACAATGAAGGTAGGTGATGACATACTCTACGTCGTCATTGCCGTCAAGAGTCCGCAGGAGCAGGCAGAACTCGCCGTTCGACACTTGAAAAAGTCTACTAATGTCGTTAAGGCTAAACTCCTAACCGATGAAACTTCTTTATCCCAAAACAATCGTGTTGTCTACGTAAGTCACGCAACATAATGTGTGGTTGAGGTGGTGAAGATGGGTCGCATATACGTGGATAGGGATGTAAGTCTAGACATATTAAAAAACAAGGTAGTAGCCGTAATAGGGTATGGAAGCCAGGGAAGAGCTCAAACACTTAATCTTCGAGACAGCGGTATTGAGGTCATAGTTGGGGTTAGGGAGGGAGGTAAGTCATGGAGCAGGGCCTTGGATGACGGTTTTAGGGTTACAAGTATTGCTGAAGCTGTTAGAAAAGGTGATGTGATCCTTATGCTCATACCCGACATGGTACAACCCGAAGTCTACAGCAAGTATGTAAAGCCTAATCTAAGAGATGGCATGGGGTTGTGCTTCGCTCACGGATTCAACATCCATTATAAACTGATTACACCACCTGAGTACGTTGATGTGTTTATGGTAGCGCCTAAGGCACCTGGACCAAAGGTTAGGGAGACCTTCCTCAACGGCTCCGGAGTTCCTGCACTAGTAGCTGTGCATCAAGACTACTCAGGTAAGGCACTTCAGTACGCCCTCGCCATAGCTAAGGGTATAGGGTGTACGCGTGCTGGCGTTATTGAAACAACATTTAAGGAGGAAACTGAGACTGACCTCATAGGAGAGCAATGCGTGCTAGTGGGCGGGCTCATGGAGCTAATTAAGAAGGGCTTTGAAGTTCTTGTGGAGCTAGGGTATCAGCCAGAGGTGGCTTACTTTGAAGTACTTAATGAAGCCAAGCTAATTATGGATTTAATATACGAGAGTGGCCTGTCAGGAATGCTGCGTGCGGTTAGTGATACAGCCAAGTATGGGGGACTTACTGTAGGGCCATTAGTAATCGATGACCGTGTTAAGGAGAACATGAAGAAGGTATCACGCAGAGTAATTAATGGTGAATTCACTGAAGAATGGCTGAGGGTGTATTCTGAAGGATCACCGAGGCTTAAGTCCCTCATGAAGACTCTGAAGGAGCATTTGATAGAGGTAACTGGTAGTAATGTGAGGAAACTAATGGGGTTCGAGGAGTAGGTATGAGGAGTGACAAGGTAAAGAAGGGTGTGGAGCGCGCACCGCACAGGGCACTGCTTAGAGCTGTGGGTTTAAGTGATGATGACTTCAGCAAACCCTTCATAGCTTTAGTAAATAGTTACTCAGAAATCGTGCCTGGACACAAACACCTCAGAGAGGTGGCTGAGGCAGTTAAGCAGGGAGTGAGAGAAGCTGGTGGCGTGCCGTTCGAGGTTAACACCATAGCCATATGTGACGGTATAGCCATGGGTCATGAAGGCATGAAGTACTCACTGCCATCAAGAGATTTGATAGCTGATTCGATTGAATTGATCATTGAGGCCCACTGCTTCGACGGCATGGTTCTAATAGCTAGCTGTGATAAGATCGTTCCAGGCATGCTGATGGCTGCAGGCAGGCTTGACATACCTGCAATAGTTGTCACAGGAGGTCCTATGTACTCTGGGTGCTACAGAGGGAAGAAAGTTGGTGTAGCTAACGTATTTGAAGCCGTAGGAGCTTACAAGAAGGGTCAAATGACACTTGAGGAGCTCCAGGAAATAGAGAGGGTGGCTTGCCCGGGGGCAGGATCGTGTAACGGTATGTTCACAGCTAATACTATGTCATGTCTGACCGAAGCACTAGGTATGTCCCTCCCTGGAACGGCATGTACTCATGCTACCGATTCCGAGAAACTTATGATAGCCAGAAAAGCGGGTAAAGCAGTTATTGAGTTAGTGCGGAAGGATCTTAGACCATCGAAAATAATGACGCGTAAAGCATTTGAGAATGCTATTACTGTTGATTTAGCCTTAGGAGGCTCAACGAATACTTTGCTACATCTGCCAGCAATAGCCTGGGAGGTAGGTATTAAATTAGACTTAAGTGTTTTCGATGAATTGAGCCGTAAGGTACCGCAGCTATGCACGCTAGTTCCTAATGGCCCTCACACCATGGAGGATCTACGTAATGCTGGTGGAGTACCAGCCCTTATGAAGGAGTTAAAGAAATTTCTACATTTAGATGCCTTAACAGTTACTGGGAAGACACTAGGGGAAAACATTAAGAACTCGAAGGTTCTCGACCACAGCATTATTAGACCTGTGACGAATCCTGTCAGGAAGAAGGGCGGAATAGCAATACTTAAAGGCAGTCTAGCCCCGGAGGGTGCCGTGCTTAAAACCGCTGGCGTGCCACAGCAACTTAAGGTCTTTAAGGGTGTTGCAAGAACTTTCGATTGTGAAGAAGAAGCTGTGAAAGCTGTTCTAAATGGTGAAATTAACGAGGGTGAAGTCATAGTAATCAGGTATGAAGGACCTAAGGGAGGCC
>JAGGUC010000013.1 GCA_021158735.1 Desulfurococcales archaeon
TCATAAAAATAATAGAGTTCTTTAATCAATTACGCGAAGTGAATGTTGAGAATGTTGAGCCTTTATTCATGAATCCTGCTGGTGATTATGTTGTCCGTGAGGATAAACCAAGAAAATGTCTTGATGTGAGTGAGGTACTACTTAACACTAAGGAAAAAGTTGATGGCTACATAAAAGGACCAAAAACACTGTGAGGTACGCCTGCATGAAGGCACCATTAACAATTAACGAACTTAAGGAATACGTCATGAATGACCCGGATTTTATTCTTGAATATGTAGAGAAAATATATGATGTCATAAGCAGTATCGAGCCTAAGGTGAGAGCATTCATTACATTAAGGCCTAGAGAGGAAGTGATTAGAGATGCTGAAGCAGTTATAGCTAAAATAAAAAGTAGAACTGCTGGCTACCTTGTTGGTTGCCTTATAGCCGTTAAGGACAACATAATTACGAAAGGAATAAGAACCACTTGCGCGTCCAGAATGCTTCAGGACTTCGTACCGCCCTATAATGCTACCGTAGTAGAGAGGCTACGTGAAGAAGACGCCATAATAATAGGCAAAACAAACATGGATGAATTTGCCATGGGCTCAACAACAGAGAACAGCGCATTCTTCTCAACTAGGAACCCATGGGATCTAACTAGGGTTCCCGGCGGATCGTCAGGTGGAAGTGCTACCGCAGTAGCCGCTTTAGAGGCAACAGCATCATTAGGTTCGGATACTGGAGGTTCTATACGGGCTCCAGCAGCATATACCGCAACTGTAGGGCTGAAACCATCATATGGTTTAGTGAGTAGATTTGGTCTAATAGCTTACGCTAATAGCCTTGAGCAAATAGGCCCTATATGTAGGTCTGTCAGCGATGTTGCTGTGTTACTGGACGTAATATCTGGTTTCGACCCGCGAGATTCTACTTCAATAAAGAGAGGGCGTCAACGTGGCTTCTACACTGCCTGTATGGAAAGAGAGCTAGAGAGTGAGATCAAGGTTGCTATTATTAGAGAAATGTTTTCAGACGGGATAGAGGCACCTGTTAAAACGATTTTCAATTCAGTGCTCGATAAGCTTGAGTCAAACGGCTTCCATGTTGAGGAGGTCTCTGTACCTGAACTGAAATATGCCTTACCGACCTATTACATCATAGCAACCGCCGAGGCGAGCTCCAACTTGGCTAGATACGATGGGATAAGGTATGGTTACCACATTGTGGTTGAGGGTAGGTCATGGTATGATGTGTACTCCGATGTTCGAAGCACGGCTTTTGGCGACGAAGTTAAACGCAGAATTCTAGTCGGCTCATTTGTCTTGAGTGCTGGATACTATGATGAGTACTACCTTAGGGCTTCAAAGGTTAGGAGAGTAATCCGGGACAGGTTACTGAGAATCCTGAGTAGTTTTGATGTAATAGCATCTCCAACAATGCCTGTGCTCCCACCGAGATTTGGTGAAAGAATAACTGACCCACTAAAGCTATATGCCATGGACGTAAATACCGTTCCCGCTAACTTGAGTGGGTTACCAGCAATTTCCCTGCCTGCCGGGTTCGTAGGTAACCTACCAGTTGGTTTTCAGCTAATGAGTAAGATGTTTTCTGAATGTGAATTATTAACCATCTCAAAGTTCATTGAAGACCTACTCAACATAGCACCTGCTATTCCTGAGTTGGTGAGGCACCATGTCTAAAAACACGAGAGTTAAAATTGGTCTGGAAGTACATGTGCAAATAACTTCATTAAGAACTAAGCTATTTTGTTCATGTCCGTCCAATTACCGTGGAAAGCCACCGAATAGTAACGTATGCCCTGTCTGCTTAGGGCTTCCCGGGGCATTACCTGTAGTTAATAGAGAAGCTATCCGCGAGGCACTAAAGGTAGCACTGGCTTTAAACTCTAAAATAAATAAACTGCTGATCTTCACGCGTAAGCATTACTTCTACCCAGACTTACCTAAGAACTATCAGATATCACAGTATGACGGTATGGGCTCGCTCCCCATAGCTAAGGGCGGTTTCATTAGGATAGAGAATGACTCACTAAGCAAGATAGTTAGAATCAGACGAATAAATATTGAGGAAGATCCTGGAAGAATTACCTATCCCACAGGGTCCATAGTTACTAGTCCCTATACTTTAATAGATTACAATAGATCTGGTGTTGCATTACTTGAAATAGTTACTGAGCCAGACCTTGAATCACCTAAAGAGGCCCGGATATTTATTAGCAAGTTAGTATCCATACTGGAGCACCTAGGAGTTACAAATCCTGAACTAGAAGGAGCTGTGAGGGTAGACGCTAACATCTCTATTGAGGGAGGAGAAAGAGTAGAGATCAAGAACATAGGATCGCCTAAGGACGTTGAGAAAGCACTCCAATATGAAATAGCTAGGCAGTCAGCTATAGTCAAGTCAGGAGGCAGTGTCAATAGGGAAACCAGGCACTGGGACAAGGGAAAAGGAATAACTGTTAGCAGTAGAGCGAAAGAACTCGAAGAAGACTACAGGTACTTCCCAGACCCAGACCTACCGCCGATACCGATAAGCAGCGACCTAATTGATGAGGTCAGGAGCACCCTGCCTGAATTACCTGGTGATAGGATAAAGAGATTAATGAGTGAGTATGGGCTATCTAAGTACCTAGCTCACGTAGTAGTTATTAGGAGTAAGCTACTTGCTGATGCGTTTGAGTCAGCTGTGAGAGAGTGCGGCAATGCAAGCACCATAGCCTCGATACTAGTCAATGAGTTACTTAGGTGGGTGGACGAGTGCGGCATAACTATTGAGGAGGGCCTAAAGCGGCTGACCACTAAAAGAATCTGTAAGCTTGTGCGGTACCTTAAGGAAAAGAAGCTCAGCTCTAAACTAATTAAGGAGTACATCAAGAAGATTATTACTGAGGATATTGATCCTGACGACCTGATAGGTAAGGGATATGTAAGTATTATGGACCTTGAGTATTTAAGTAATGTAATTGAAGAGGTATTCAAGGAGAATCCTAAAGCAGTGGAAGATGCAAAAAAGAATCCTAAAGCAATTAACTATTTAGTAGGACAAGTAATGAAGAAGACTATGGGTAAGGCCGACCCACAATTGACTTACGAGTTAATTAATAAGAGGTTGAAAGAAAATGTCTGTTAACTCACTAAGTAACGTAATATCATACGTAACTGATGTAGCTAAGGATGCGAATTACATAGTTACTAAGCTTGACGAGTATAAGAAATTACTTACTGAAGATCTACGTAAAAAAGGTAAGGCCATTACACTGGAACCCCCTCCACGCTGTGTAGTTGTGGGTGACGTACACGGTGACTTAATCACTCTCACAAAAATCCTTTCTCGTATTTCAATCAAGACGGTAAAGTCTAGCGATGCCATCGTGGTGTTTTTGGGGGACTATGTTGATAGGGGACCTAACCAACTAGAAACTCTACTTACAGTTCTCGAACTTAAGTTGAGGTTTCCCGAACACGTTTACGTCTTGAGAGGCAACCACGAACCACCCAGATTTCTTATTCCATCGCCGCATGATTTCCCTGAGGAGCTCATTATGAGATTCGGATATAGTAAGGGTTCAGACCTGTACGATCAGTTCATGGAGCTCTTCAACCTCTTACCTCACGCATTAGTGTTAGAAAGAGAAATACTCATGCTACACGGTGGACTACCCACCATTAATTACCGGAAGTCCGATAATATTCAAGAATATCTTCTAGGGAGAAATGAAACTGAGCAAGACCTAATACTCACTGAAGTACTCTGGAATGACCCTATTGAACATAACATCATATCACTACCATCGCCTCGAGGAGCAGGACACTTGTTTGGAGCTAAAGTTACGTATTGGGTACTCAGTAAGTTTAAGTTAAAGATCGTTGTGAGAGGGCACGAGCCAGCCAACACTGGCTATAAATTAAATCATAATAAGAGAGTAATTACAATATTTAGCAGAATTGGCGCACCATACTATAATACAAATGCTGCATATATGGATGTAGATCTGACCGTAAAATATTGGTGGAAGAACCCTGAAAAACATATAATTACACTATGACACAGTTACCATACACTTAGTTTTAAACCAAAAACTTATCCAGTAAGTATATTAACTTGCAGACTCCAATGTACTTTTTTGGGTTAAGTGAACATGGGCGGGAGTTCAGATCGAATAAACGATGAGATCAGTCAATTGAAGGAACTACTAACGGTTAAGTTTAATGGTGAGGAGCTGAAAGCACTTGCGGAGGCACTATCTGACATGCGTAATGAGGTTACTGCTTATACATTTATTGACAATGACTGTCTATTCTGTAATGAAGCTGTGAAGCTGATGGACACTATTTCAGCAGTTAGTCCCAAGCATAATGACCACAGGCTATTTAAGCACTCAATCATCCATAGGTCGACTCAAAGAGTTCTATTTGAGAAATTAAAAATTGATAGAGTACCTACAACAATCTTATTAAATGGAGTCATACGATATGTAGGAGTTCCAGCAGGCGAGGAGATACGTGGTCTTGTTGAGACAATAATAAGAATTAGCACTAGCGAGTCTGGATTGAGTAGTAGTGCTGTAAAGAAATTAGAGGATGTGGAGTGCGACATAAAGGTAAGAGTCTTCGTGACTCCTCTATGTCCATACTGTCCCTATGCTGTACTCCTAGCCAACATGACTGCTCTAGAGGCATTCAAGCAGGGCAAGGAAAACGTAGTTGCAGAGACTGTGGAGGCATTCGAGAACCCTGATATTGCTGACTCCTATGGCATCACCAATGTTCCAGCCATAATAGTAAATGATGTTCTTGCCTACGTTGGTGTGCCATATGAAGAAGAATTCATAGAAATATTACGTAAGGTGTGCCGTAGGCAGTAATATAATTTGAATTTCCTTAGTACTCACACCACTTACAGTCTCCTACAGACCCATCAGGAAGGGTAAACCTCGCTATCCTATATTTTGTTCTTAAACCCCCTGACTTAACTCTAGGGCTTGCTCTGATCATTTTGGTTCCAATGCTGACTTCCTCGGCACCCTCTTCGGGTTCACCTGGGACATCCTTGCTTACCTCTTCTTTCAGCATTTTCTTCGCCATTTTTATACCGAAGTGAATTACCTGTCTTGCCTTACTTCTGTCTCTGTATATCGTTATTCCCTTACATCCCAGCTTCCAGGCAAGTAAGTATACCTCCTCAACGTCCTTCATTGAAACCTCGTACTTCATGTTAACGGTCTTACTCACACCTGCATCAACCCATTGCTGCCACACTGCCTGGTGTAGTACATGCCACTTAGGCTCAACATCATGTGCTGTTCTGAATAGCCTTCTTAATGGTCTAGGAATAAATGGATTCTCTGCTATGGATCCCTTCTCAGCTATCAATTTAATTACTTCAGGCTCGTCTAAACCATAAGCTCTTAAGTACTTTAGGAATAGTTTGTTCACTTCAATAAATGTACCCACGGTTACTACTCTGGCATATGCTAACGCAAATATCGGCTCAATGGATGATGACGTTCCAGCTATTATAGAAATAGTTCCTGTCGGCGCTATAGACAGCAGTGTTGCGTTTCTAAGTCCATACCTTTCCATTAAGTCCTCAACCTTCCTCCAGTCTACTGGAGGTCTGCCTTCAATTAGTTCCTTAACTTTTCTTGAGGGTTCGTCACTAATACCTGCTATTTTAGCTATATCACTCAGACCCATTGCTGTGTGCCAGTACGGCTTGTAAAGTCCACTATCCCATTCTGGAAAAGCACCTTTCTCCCTCGCGAGTTCCACACTGGCTAAATATGCATTATAAGCTATCCATTCAGCAATGTAGTAGCCTAAGTAAATTGCGTCAACAGAATCATACGGTATTCCCAACCTTATTAGCATGTGCGCCCAGCCCATTACTCCGAGACCCACCTTCCTAGTTCTCTTAGCGACCTCCTCTAGTTGGTGTAGAGGGTATTTAGAGACACTAATTACACTGTCGAGAAACCTTACAGCTATTTTGACATCTCTTGCCAAACCTTCCCAGTCTATGGATTTATCGTCTGTTACGTATTTCTCTAAATTAATGCTGCCCAGATTGCATGACTCCCACTCAAGGAGAGGTTCCTCACCACATGGGTTACTTGCCTTTATCTTACCTAGATACCATACTGGATGTCTTCGATTTATGGTATCTATGAAGAGTAAGCCGGGGTCACCACCCTCCCAGGCCGCATGAATAATTTCTTTAAATACTTCATCAGGACTTACGTATTCTGTTATTGCTCCTTCGGACTTAGCTATCGCTAAAGCCTCATCCCACGTAATGATCTTTGATTTATCCAGTGGTATGGAACCTCCATTAGATTCTAGTTCATTTATTAATACTTCCTGAACCCAGTCCTCACTCATATAGTACCTAGCCCAAGCTACCGCGTATCTTCTAGAATCATTACTACCATCAATCGATGTTTTTCTCGGGTTTATTAACGGTACTAACTCACCTGTCCCTAAGACTTTCATGAAGTAGTCGTACATACCAACAGAAATGTTGAAGTTCTGTAGGTACCTGTCTTTATACTCGCCTGCTTTAGCCTTAATGAACTTCCTTATATCAGGGTGCCAGACATGAAGTACTCCCATATTAGCTCCTCTTCTCCTGCCACCCTGCTTTATTACCTCAGTATTTATGTCGAATATACGCATAAATGACA
>JAGGUC010000070.1 GCA_021158735.1 Desulfurococcales archaeon
TAATATGGACTCTAAATCTTTAGCAACCTTCTTCTTTAGCTCGTAAAGCCTAATTGCCTCACAAACCATTACTTATCAAACATTTAAGTACCTAAGAACTTTATATTAAGTGCCCTCAAGTAGTGATCCGGTATCCTTCATGCGTGGAGTCCCACCAATACTCTTAGTGCACGGCGGCGCTGGTGCATGGCGCGCCTTCAGAAATAGAATGAAGGAGGTAGTAACTGTTCTTAAGAATGCCCTCAGATCTGGTTATGAAGTTCTTGAAAGTGCTTCAGCGATTGAAGCTGTCGTAGAGGCTGTTAAGGTGCTTGAAGATTCTGGGATTCTTAATGCTGGTTTAGGTAGTGTAGTTGACGTAAGAGGTGAGGTGACCATGGATGCAGGAGTTATGGAAGGTTGTGGCATGAGGGTAGGTGCCGTAGCTGCTGTAACGTACCCTAGGAACCCTGTAGTATTAGCTAAGTTAGTTATGGAGAGGACTGACCATATTTTAGTTGTCGGCAGGTATGCTGATGAGCTAGCTAGGCTGTGGAGACTTCAAAAACATTCTGGACCGACCAAGCGCGTCTTAGAAAGGTACAGTGAACTAGTTAAAAAATTACGTGAAGGAGAAATACCGTTCAAGAGGTTCAAGAAGAACTACTTTTTGGCTAAGCAATTGCTCGGAAGTCTGCATGATACAGTAGGTGCTGTTGCTCTGGATAGTAACGGTTGCTTAGCAGCTGCTGTGAGTACTGGCGGCATACTTATGAAGATCCCTGGGAGGGTGGGTGACTCTGCAATCCCGGGTGCTGGGTTCTATGCTGATGACCGCGCAGCAGCTGTGGCTACAGGTGTAGGGGAGACAATAATTTTATCCTTCCTCACGCTGAGGACTGTAAGCTACGTTAGGGAAGGTCTGCATGCTGATCAAGCAACTAGGAAGGCCATGGATAAACACACGAAATTGTTCGGAGAGGGTACAGCAGGACTGATAGCTGTTGATAGGGACGGGTACTTTGACGGAATCTACAACACTGAGGGAATGCCATGGGGTTACATAGCGAAGGACTCCAGAGATCCTAGGGTGCTTGGACTTCCTAATCCTACTCCTTCCCCTTAATTAGGAGGACCCACTTTTTCCTTGTTGCATCATAGTATACCTGGGCATCACGCATTAAAGCCTTCAGTAACGCTGCCCCAGCCTTGCCTAACATCCTCGATATGTCCCTATCTAAATTGCTGGTGAGCTCAGAAAGCCTCTTCTTGAACTCTTCCCAGAAGTTCGGATCAACAGCTACTCTCTCATTAGAGAGTTCCAGCACGATAGCACCCCCTCTCTTCAGCCTCTCAAAGAAGGCGTCCCTGTTCCTGATCCTACCTGTTATATCTGACTCAAACATAACTTTCTGCTCTCTAAGAAAGTCTAGTGCTGACTTACGCTCTCTATGCTTTACTTCATGGGGTGCCTCAACTCTAGGTGTATATCCCTCCTTAACCTCCTTTAATGAGTTCTCTAAACTAGATATTCTCTCCGCTAAGTTTTCTAAGATTTCTATCACGGTTCCTAAACGCCTGCTTAAATCATCTAATTTAGCTGTGTACGGGTTAAGTAAGTCCATTATGCTACGCTGTAACTTACTAATGTCCTCTTTAGATATTGGTGAAGCTCCCATCCCTACATCCTTAATCTCCGGCACCTCCCCTCTCAGGGAGTCCAGTAGGTACTGCCTCAAGGCCTCCTCAGGAGGTAATCCCGGATATGCCTTCACGACCTTCTCAAGCACCTCCATGGGAATACTGACCACTACCTTAGGCAACTGATTACCCATTTAATGTTTGGACTACTCTAGTAATAAGTACAGCGCTCCACTAGATCACAAAAACTCATAACTATACCCTAAAGCTTATTCCTTCGTTTGTCCCTGATGATGCTTGGTTGGTGGTTTGGAATGGGTTGGATATCCTTACAGTGTCTTGGCTTGTGTTCAAAGGGAAGACAGCCCTACAAGAACTTGAAGCACAGTCCCTCACCAAAACTAAATCACACTCAAACTACCCTAACAAAGATTTCGCCCCAGCCACTCCTTAATTATCTCGTCGCTCTCCACCACCACCGACCCTAACTTGTCAGCAACCTCCCTAACCTTACTTACTGCCATGGCGCTTCCCACATCTAGTACCTCGGCAATAACTACGCTGGGCCTCAGTCCAGCTAGCTCAGCTAGAGCTAGTGAGAGTTCAGTGTGCCCTCTTCTGACATTCAGGCCCCTGCCGAGAAGTATGGGTACATGTCCCGGCGCTACAAACTCCCTGTAGAACTTCTCCTTAGCCTCAGCTACCCTACCTTCAACGACCATCTCAACTACTTTATCTAATTCTTTAATAGTTAAGGCACGATCAGAATCCCTTATGCCAGTGGACACATTAATATGGTTGACCCACAAGCTAAAGTTCGGGGGGTCACCGTACCTCAGCGTCCTGCTCGCCAGCTCGGCATAACCTGATGCTCTCAAGATATCGCTCATATACTTGAGTCCAAGTGCCTCACCAATGTTCTTAGGCATTGAATAACATATTAAGCCGCCTGCTATTCTCCTAAGTAGAGATATCCTCCTCTGGTCTATGAATGACGCATGGTAAACCATGTCTACCTCATCCTCCCTACTACTAGAGTCGTGAATAAATACAGGCTCGCCAAGACTTAGTAGCTTAGCTGCCTTAGCAACACTGCTGAACATGACCACCCCTACCTTAGTTTAAGTTGCGCTACTTAAAAGGATAGGGGATTACGCAGTAATTTCAGATTTCAGGTATGTAATCTCCTTACTCTAGACCTCATCACTAAGTAGGTCACTATTAGGATTA
>JAGGUC010000117.1 GCA_021158735.1 Desulfurococcales archaeon
ATCTCTTAACTCTAA
Source organism: Desulfurococcales archaeon (assembly GCA_021158735.1). GTDB lineage: Archaea > Thermoproteota > Thermoprotei_A > Sulfolobales > NBVN01 > B83-G16. The sequence continues at coordinate 16 of JAGGUC010000117.1, forward strand.
ACTCCGTCAGCTTCAGGACATCTCTAAGAAACATCGAGTTTGTTACTGGCGGATCCCTACACGCAAGTCCATACTTAAGGCAGTTCTTCACCTGTGAATCAATAGATTGTAGAACGACATCAATGAACTCACATACTGCTATATCTCTTACCTTATTCACCCCCCTCACTACCACTAACTAGACCAAGTTAAGGTATTTATGTATTAGTACACAGTCATGAACTGCGGCTAATCACGACCTACTTAGTACTCAGAGCTCGAGTCCTTAATCATCACGCATCATTCACAGCGGAGTCATCATCCCTTAATTTACTTACAGGGTATAGAGGTTAAAAACAGCTTTTAAAGTTATTTATGAATTAATAATTCACTTCCTCCTCAAAATGTAAGCAATAGTTATGGCTGCGAGCAAAATCACTATGGCTATTCCTGCCACCAACCCCATTGGAGGTCCTTGAGGCCGCTGCACTCCTGTAGTTGTCTGTGAAGTTGTTGGTGGTGATGAAGTAGTAGTTGGTGTAGTCAATGAGGATGTTGTGGTAGTTGGAATTAGTGAAGTAGTTGGTGTAGTTGTTGTGGGGGTAGTAGTTGTAGGTATTTCTGTGGTAGTCGTTGTCGTGGTTGTTGCAGGAGTGGTACTCACCGAAGTAGTCGTAATGTAGGGGGTAGTGGTTGTGGTGGTTGCTGGTGTTGTAGTTGTTACTGGCTGCACGTAATTTATTTTGTGTTCTGAACTCTCCGACCTGAGACCCGCCCAATCTTCAGCTACTGCTTTAATAATTACTGATGATGTATTTAGTGGCGGCACTACTGCCTGGTATCGATCGGCTCCCATACTTATTGCTTTAATTTCATTCCATGACTCCTCACCCTCCACTCTGTACAGTAACTTAACACTACGTAACCCCCAGCCGATGTCACTAGCTTTTATCATTACTAACACTTGATGTCTTCCTGCCACGGGCTTAGAAGGAGAGACAAGCCCTATACTGACTTTAGGTGGGGCAGTATCGTTAAATGATGCGAGGATTAGTTTAAAGTCGCTGCCTGGCAGTAAGTCTGTTACCACTTTATAGATCAAGTAGTTGCCATAGTGCAATACTGAGTAGTTCTTAATACTACCAACATCACCGTAAAACCTGTATGCCGTAGCTGGCAACGATGCATTTACGTAGAAGTAGAGTGGTGCGTCTCCGATCTCCAGTCCGAAGGCCTTATCCATATGAATATAATGTATATATACTGACATATTATCATTACGGTGTATCCTAGTATTCTCCAATAGTTCAGTATTAAATGCTGATTCATCACTAAACAGATCTTTTCCTTTAGGCACCTTAATACTTACTGTTCCGTTCGCGTAGATATATACTAATCTAAAGCCCCTGTAGTATGGTCTCCCAGCACAAGCTGTAGTGGTGGTTATGAACCACGTCTTCCCATTGTATATTGCTACAGCATCCCTATGTACATGCCCTGAAAATACAGCTACTACACTTGGGTAGGTCTCGATCAGCTCCATGAGTTGCCTCAGTGAGTTGAAGTTGTTTCTCCAGCTACTGTAGAACTTACTCATTAATGGATTTAAATTCTCGTATGTTCCGGTGTATTCTCCGGGGTAGTTAAAGACTGGATGATGTAACAGTATTATGGTTGTCTTATTTGCGTACTTGTCAAGTACTTCTTTAAGCCAATTAAGTTGTGCTACGTCCAAGTACCCTTCAGAACCGGTGTCAAGTCCGATTATCGTGAAGTTGCCGAATGCCCTAACCCAGTATGGCTTGCCTATGTACCTCCCGTAGTACGTCTGCAGAAATTCATTAAGCGAATGTACTTGCGCGTGGTCATGATTACCTGGGACTATGAAGGAAGGCTTCCTCAACTGATTAGTTACCAGGTAAAAGTCCTTGAGCGATGATACATCCGACCCCACATCTACACAGTCACCAGTGCAGAAGATCACATTCACTTCGGGAAGAGCATTAGCAAGCATTGTATGAATTTTATACCTCTCGGAGGAGGTCATACCGTCAAGGAAAAGCCCAATATGGATATCCGAAACATGATATACCTTCAGAACTGAAGGCCACTTACTTAAAACCCAGAGAGACCTCGGGCTCAGTAATTCAGCACGTTCCTCACCAATACTACCCTTAACAACTACGTCATATAGCTCAGATTTAATCTTGTCACTGAGTTTGATCGTAACGTACATGTAGTCCTTACTTAAGTATCCAACCTCAAGTATCTCCACGTCATCACCCGAGCTACTATAGCTTAAGTTAGGGGCAATCAGCACTACTTCATCAATCGTAAAGTTCTCACCTGCCGTATAGATAGTTATATTTACCTTACTTCCCAGCACTCCAACAGCGGGTGCTGAATACCTTGGGTCATCTATATAGATTCTCCCACTCACGGGAATACTTATATAGGATGCTACTGGTACTGCAAGCACTAGTAGTATAAGTACTAGAGCCATGCAACTACCAACTGGGTGATTAATTTTCAACATCTTAACCTCAATGAACTCTTAAGTAAGAGGAATAAAAAACTATCAATTTTAAGAAGAATTACCAAAGCAATTACTTCCTTAATTGAGGTATTCTGTAAAGAGGTATTGTCACAGCTAATAAAGTGAGGCATGCCATATATGGAAGTCTCGGGTCAACGTAGGCCAACACACCAGTAATTCCCGGACTTACAACAGTAACCACTCTACGTATCGAGGAAAGTACAGCACTGACTACTGATGCCTCATGTCTTCCCCATCATACCGTATAGCCACATCCTCTTAAACACAAATATGAATGAGTCACCAAATCTTGTGACGAATGCCGCCAGCATGAGCACGGGAACTATGTAGTTAGCACCATGGCTAGGAGGCCAGCTATGATTATAAGAGTACCTACCTGCAGTGACTGAAAGGCCTTAAATTCAGGTATTTTACCAATTACTGCTAAACTCACTAAAGTCGCTATAGATATTTATGCCTCAACTAGTGCTATGTGGAACATATTTCCAGAATATCTCTCAGTAACCAAGTATACCAGTGCTAGCGCTGGCGCCAAACTCCAAGCCAGCATAAAAATTACGTCAGCTACAACATACATACTATACTTTCTCCAGTTAATATGTGCTCCTGTTTCTTTACTGTTTCCATGCTTAAGTACTCTTGGCTTGAAGAACAGGAAAATGTAGGGAACCAAAGCTAATTCATACATAGCAAGAAATAAGAAGAAGTACCTGAAGCAATAGGGCTCACCACACAAGTACCCGAGAATATACCCTAGTACAGGGTATGAGACAATTATTGATAGTTCAGGCAATCTGAGGTGCCATGTTAAAGCTTCCTTCATTCTATCTTCAGGATAAATTACTCTCTCATAAGCTGGGTAGAGAAAGTAAAAATATCCTGATGCTTCATCGATTAAGCGGCCAACAGCAACCATTACTGGCGCTAGTGGACCGTAAGCAAGTGAGAAAAATATCAATGAGGCAACACCCATAATATCGATAGTTGCAAGACCTTTCCTGACGTCCGCATGGGTAAAGACCTTGCCCAGTACTATGGTCACAGGGACGCCTGCCTACTTGTGCCGCAGTAAACACTATCCCTACTTTAAGTACGGCATACCCTGTCTTAAGCAGGTAATAGGGGAGGGCATACCAAGTAATAAGTACTGGCGAAATCAAGGTATGATAGATGATGTATCGCCTAGCCCCTACAGGTAGCTCATTCCACTTCATGAGTAATCCCTCAGAACCCTAATTTAGGGAGAGCAGGGTCGCTCATGCAGGCTTTACTTCACGTTTACTGCACAGTAATCATAAACATCACCGACGTTTCATGTCGGCTGCTCTAACATAATTAGAAAGAATCTAATAAATATTGTGCGTTGCTTAGACTAATATATACAATAATGCAGATCCCCGCCGCTTTAATTAGAGAAAGTAAAGAAGTGCCTGCTTAAGCAACGGCTTCGAACTCTATCTCCTCCCAGCCTCTTCTTGGAAATATTATTACATCGTCGACCCTAATGTACACGGTCATTTCAGTGCCTGACCTCACTTCAATGTCCGGATCCAGGTATGCCTTAAAGCTCTGATTACTCAGTCTTATTTTTACTTGGTTAAATGCTCCAATAAACATCGTTAAGTCTACGATTCCTGATAGTTCGTTAGCTTCTGCCTTAGGTTTATCTAAGTCAAAGTCCTCCGGTCTCATAATAGCTATAGCTTCATCATTTGTCCTCAGCTCATAACCCCTAGCTAACCTACCCTTAATGACGACGCCGTCACCCACATCTAATTTGACGTTCTCTCCACTAACTTCCACTACCCTACCCATTAAGGCTGTTGACCTACCTATGAACGTAGCAACAAATAAGTTTCCAGGGCTCATGTAGATCTCTCTTGGGTGCCCAACCTGAACCACCTTGCCATCATTCATTATTGCTATTCGGTCAGACAAACTCATTGCCTCCTCTTGGTCATGTGTCACATAAATCGTAGTTATCCCTAATCTCTTCTGAAGCCTCCTGATCTCCTCCCTCATCTTGACCCTTAACTTAGCATCTAAGTTGCTCAGAGGCTCATCTAGGAGGAGTACCTTAGGCTCAACAACCAGAGCCCTAGCTAATGCAACCCTCTGCTGCTGCCCGCCGCTCAGCTGTAAAGGATACCTGTCCTCAAGTCCCTTAAGCCCCACTAGCTCAATAACCCCCATGACCCTCTCCCTGACCTCACTCTTGGGTAACTTCTTGACCTTCAGACCATAAGCTATATTATCAAATACCGTCATGTGCGGCCATAGAGCGTAATTCTGAAAAACCATTGCCGTCCCCCTCTCATAGGGCTTCCTGAACGTTACATCGACATCGTCAAACATGACCCTACCCTCATCAGGGAACTCGAAGCCTGCCACGATCCTGAGTGTGGTTGTCTTGCCACAGCCCGACGGACCTAGAATAGTGAATAATTCCCCACCCTCAACCTCTAAGCTAACCTTATTTACAGCTACAACCCTGCCGAACTTCTTAGTCACATCCTTAAGTACTACCTTAACCAAGGTCACACCCCTATAAACGCATACCTCTGCTTTAGAATGAAGTTTGTCACCACTATTACAGTTAATTGAATACTTATAATGAATACTGCCATAACAGCTACTAGATTAGGCCCCTCAACATACCCACTGTACAGATACTCATACATAGAGTACGTTATGGGTCTCTGTGAACTCTCAATCCCACCTAAGGTCACACTAACGCTTGTTTCCGCCATAGAGTAGACAAAAGACACTAAGGCACCCCCAAGAATGCTCAGACCTAGAAGCGGTATGACTATGGTTGCTAGGGTTCTCCACCTTGACGCACCTAAATTCATGGCGGACTCCTCAAGTGCTTCATGAATCTGCTGCAAACCAGCGTAGACAGCTCTAATAGTGAATGGTGACCTCCTTATGGCGTATGCGAGTATGAGTAAGAGCCAAGGACCTGAAGTAAATGGGTCAAGCAATGTGCCCTTGAATGGAGCCCTTGAAAAAACTAGGAAGTACCCTGTAGCTATGGCTAGGCCCGGTATTGCAATAGGTGACGTAGCTATGACATCGAGAATACCTAGCCCAGGGATCCTACCCCTAGCTACTACGTAAGCTGTTGATATTCCCAGCAAGACAATGATGGCTAGTGCAGAACCAGCATATATTAAGCTATTCTTTATTGAGGTAAAGAGCACTGGATTACTCACCATTTCGCTGAAGTACCTCAACGTGAGTCCTTCAGGAAATGTCTTCGTCCATCTCTCAGCTAGTGAGTACATGAAGACACCTATCTGAGGAAACGCAGTAAAAAGCATTGCAGGCAGTATGAGTGCGTATATCAATACTGCTCCAATTACTCCGGGCTTCCTAACGCGGGGGAACCACCTCCCGCCCCTGACAACCATAGCATACTGCCTCAGAGAAACATACTTCTTTATTGCCAGGAATGCCACCATAGCCAGTGCAAGCAGAAGTAAGGATAGTGAAGCCACGTATGGAGGCACCTCACCAGTAATAGCTGCTCTTAAACCACTGAATATCTTGAAAGAGATCATGTCGAACTCCCTGAACGCTATTGGCGCCCCAAGATCTTCAAGAGAGAATATGAAGACAACTGCAGCACCAGCAGCCAGCCCCGGAAGTGATAGAGGAAGTGTTACCGTCCTGAACAGTCTGAAGCCCTTAGCCCCAAGGTTCTCAGCCTGCTCCTCAAGGCTGGGGTCTATCTGCACCATACTTGCATACACGTTAAGGTACACAATGGGCCAGAACGTCATTACTTGAGCTATCATGACGCCTGCCAGATAGTCAACATAGATGATGTACGACAGATGCAGAATCCTGTGTATGAAGTACGATATTATCCCGTCATACATGAACATCTTCCTCACCACGAACGCATTTATGAACGGCGTCAAAAGCAGTGGAACCATAGCTAAAACCCTGAAAAACATCTTACCTGGAAAGTCGTAGCGCGCCATTACGAAGGCTATCACCAATCCAAAAATACTTGCCCCAAGAGTCACAACCACTGAGTTAATTAGTGAATTCGGTATAGCTCCGTAGTTAGGGCCGAAGACAGCTATCAGAGTTAAGTTCTCACCACCCATCACTACCTGCCTAATTATCACTGAGGGCCTGGTCGAGGTAAACCTAATCATCGACGGGTCCTGAAATAGGAGTAGTGGCGAGTAAGTTGTTCCTGAAATACCTGGCACTAGCGGAAATACTGCAACAGCAGCTAGAGGGACTATTAAGAAGAGGCCGAAGAACACTACAGGTATTAGTAGTTGCACTACCATAGCACTATCTAGGTAGAATCGTAGCTTTCGCAGTAAGCCCAATTACCAGCACCTCCAACCACACTATGAATCAGTTGTCCCACAAGTTTAAAGAATTACCTTAGAAAAACCCGTGGCATTGGCCTGAATAGTCCGGATTACTTCATAACACGTAAAAAATATCTGTGATTTAATGCCCTACCAGTAGCTAGCTACCTAACTCACTGAGTATTTTCTGATAGCGCTCAGAAGCTGCTTTTTTCCATGCCAGCATGTAGTGATCTATAACCTTTGGGTCCTTCCCTATTTCAGCGTTAACCCTTATAGCGTCATCCTGCGTAAACGTTACTTCCTTACCCGTCAGTGGGTCCACGTAAGTTAGTGGTGAACCCAGCTCATTAAGGTACTTCTTGAACTGCTCATCATTTATTTCATTATTGATGTACTTCGTCAGCAACTTCACCCAGACTTGCTTGAGTTCACTGTTAAGGTCTACTAGAACTGCCTTGAAGTAATATCTCATGGCACTCTCATACATTACGGCTAGAGTATCATTAAACTGTATCTGCGATGTATGCAGTGCTACATCAAAAGCTTCCTTAAGGTCGCTTCTTTTGGCACCTTCAGGCGTATTAAATACACTTGGATTAGCTGGCAATCTATTAATTTCTGGATCAAGCCATATTTTCTGACCCTCCGTAAGTACCCACGCTATGAATGCCTGTGCTACTTCTGGGTGCTTTGATGTAGCTACCAACGCTATTGGGTCGCCATTGACTATAGTCTCACCTGACGGTATTATGTACTCACATGAGGGGTTCTGCAGGTGTGCTGTATATCCGTAGAAGTCTATGGTTATACCGACTGCTATGTCGCCTCTAATGACCGCATCCCTCACATCACCTGAGCCGGAGTACACCTGCGCATTAGCAGCCATTGCGGTAAGTAGTTTCCAGCCTTCGTCCCAGTCATACCTCTGCAGTATTATCTCATACATCCTGGTATTGCTTGTTGACTGAGTGGGGTCTGCTATGCCCACAGCTGGTGCACCGAAATCTATTAATGACTTACCGAACGTCGCTGATCCTAGGTCAGACCAGCTCTTGGGTACCGGTAACCCGTAAATTACTAACTTATCGTGATTTACAGTAAAGCCGAAGGAAGCTATTGCCGCTGCTACCCAGTATACCTTACCCTCACTATCAACCCTCTTCATTGGTGCCCCAGCGATCGTGTTAGGTATTTGATTTACTGCGTTTAGAACCTCATGGGTGGTTAGGGGGGCTAGCAACCCCCTACTGTATAGTACGTCAAATAGTGTCGGGCCCCCACCCCATGCAACATCAACATCCTTCCTCTCATTAATATAGGTCACCCACCAACCCGGGGGCAGCTGAATCCACTTAATAGCTACAATATTATACTTCTTAGCCACCTCACTCTTTAAGAAAGCTTCCTCAGCCTCCTTCAGTATGTCACCCGGGTGACGAGTGAGAACAACTAGTGTTACTGCCTCAGTAGGTGTGGTTGTAGTAGTCGTTGCAGTAGATGAGGGCGTGGTCGTAGGCGAAGTAGTTGTGGTCGTTGTAGTAGGTGTTGTGGCTGTTGGGGTTGTTGTGGTTGTTGTTGGTGTTGTTGCTGTAGGTGATGGTGAGGTAGTTGCTGGCGAAGTAGTGGTAGTAGGTGTCGGTGCAGGCCTAGTAGCTAAAT
>JAGGUC010000014.1 GCA_021158735.1 Desulfurococcales archaeon
CAACTACTGCAGCACCGTAGCCCTCAATAGATATCACAACTCCCGTATCATCCTTCAAGGGATCTCTAACGAGTTTGCCCTCACTGACCGTGTAGGACCAGTCAGGCTCCCTCTCATAGCTTGTCTTTCTAGGCACTTCACCCAGCCACCAGACACTAGGTGCTAACTGAATGGGTGTCCTAGCAAGTACGAGGTTACTCAGCCCCCTTAACTCCCCCTCAGAGCACGGTATTCCAGCGCTGAAGTCCACCCTAGATTCAGTGATGACTATACCGGGCTTCAGAACATCCGGATGCGCTACTACTGGGACCCTCCTACCTATGTTTTTGAGCATGTCAACAATACCTCCTGTGTGGTCGTAGTGCCTATGCGATAGCGCGATGACGTCAACATCATGTAGGTCGATACCAAGCAACTTGGAGTTATGGACTAATACACTGCCGTCCTGACCTACATCAAAAAGCACCTTATAGGTTCGGCCAGACTTCTCAAGCACCTTAATGAGTACTGCCAGGCCGTGCTGCCCCAGCAACCCCCTTATATTGTAGCCTGCGTAATCATCGACTAAAATTATTACTTCAGCTCTGGTGCAGGACATGCCTCAGCCCAAGTAGTTAAGTACATTGTAGGTAATATCTGTAACTATGCATACAAAACATTCTGACAGTCTCGGGCGTAGAGTAGGAGATCACAAGGATTTAAGGAGGTACTTAAATGAGCTAGTTAAGGTGACTTGCGTGGATGTGGAATTCAGGCCTTCACCTAAGTTGAAGCTTATTTACTGGCTCTACTTGCTGATGTACTTTATACCAATGCTTGCTGTGTGCGTCAGCGTATCTGTATTCAATATTCTGGCTGGGGCAATAGTAGTACTTACCTGCGTGGTTGCTCCACTGGCTGTCATAGCTATTTGGTTACCACGCTTCTATGAGTCAGTAGTTTTCAGGATTGAAGAAGACCACCTATACGCGAAGTACGGTGTGTGGTGGAGGAAAGAGAAGCGCGTACCCTACAATCTGGTGTCCGAGGTCAGGTTGAGGCAGGGTCCACTACAGAGGAGATTGGGGCTGGCTAACGTAGATATATTTACACCAGCTCAGGGCGAACGGTGCCCTGAGATCACGCTGTTTCAGCTACCTTATGAGTTAGGTTTGGAGAAGCTATCACTGCTGTGCAGGATGGTAGGTATATTGTCTTCTCGTGAGAGAAGAGTTGTTGAGGAAGAAATACTTGAGGAGCTCAGGAAAATCAGGAAGTTACTTGAGGAAAAGCATTCCTGATGTAAGGCGCGTCTGCTGGTGCGTAACTTAAGTTGTTACTCCTGCAAAGGCCTTCATGTACTGCCTCCTTATGTCCTCCTTCAGTAGGTGGAGGTATACTTGAGTTGTTTTAATGTCTCTGTGCCCTAAGATCATCTGCAGTGCAGGTAAGTTCATGCCCCGCCTGAGTGCCTCAGTAGCAAATGTATGCCTTAGAATGTGTGGCCTCACCTTAGCTGGGTCTACGCCAGCCCTTCTAGCAAGTGACTTGAGCCTCTTGTAGAGACCGGAGTAGCTCAGGGGGATCAGTCTCCCCTCCTTAACCGTGGGGAGGTACTTGCTTAGGACAGCATCTGTTAGTGGACCGTAGAACACTACTCTCTCCTCACCGTACTTAGCGTTCCTAACAGTGATCTCTTTATTGGCCAGATCTACATCATCAACAGTAATTGACAGTAGTTCCTGGGCACGCAGCCCTGTCTCGAAGAGGAGTGCAACTATTAATAGGTCAAGCAGGTCTCTTGAAGCCTCAAGAAGCTTCAGTACCTCCTTATCTGTCAGCGTTTGGATCTTCCTCCTACCCCTAGGTCTGGCTACAGCAGGAACCCTACCCACTACACCGAGCCACTGAAGAAAAGCTCTGACGTATAGGGAGTAGTAGTGCAGTGTTGCTTGCGCATTCCTCCTGTTCTTAGAGCCCTTAGGGAAGCCGTTTCTTAATCTATCTAGCCTCCACTTAGTAAAGTCCCTATAGCTTACCTCGCCAACAATCTCCTTACCTATGAACTTAAGAAAGTCGGATATGCCTGACCTGTAAGCCTTTACAGTCTTAGGTGAAGCACCAGCCGCCTCTAAAGACAGCAGGAACTCCTCCAGAGCATCCCACACGTTAAGTTCCTTAACACCTTCCGGAGGTGGCGGTAGCTCGAACTTAACCATGTCAGTCAAGCACCAAATAAGGACTCAAGCAGGGTATTAAGTTAAAAAGGCTTTGATACTTACAGGTAAGCCCTGCTTATGTCGAGCTCCTTACCAGTCTTTTCGATAGCTATGTCGAAGGCTGTCTCAACAACCGTCTCCATAGCCCTACTGACAGCATTTAACCCATCTATGAACTCAAGTATCGTTAAGTAAGCCTCATCAAGACCTAACTCCTTGAATATCATGGTGTTGTACTTCTTTATGTGTCCGTAGTACTCGTTAATGAGGTTTAAAACCTCATTAATTAGGTATGGGTCCAAGGAAGTCAGCGATTTGTGGGATCTGTCAACTATTAAGAATAGCGTGTTTAGTCCTTCCTTAAGTACTGATTCATGCATCGCTATTTTTTCAAGTATCTTGCTTCCCTTTTCACTTAGCAGTCTAGCTATCTCGGCTAGCGCGTCGGCAGCCTCCTCGAAAGCTCTCACAATGCTCCTGTACTCGGTTATTAATGCTGGCTTAATCCCTAGGTACTTGCTTAAGGTTCTATTAGTTTGAGAGAGCAGTAGTTGTCTGACCGTGAGGGCATGCAACCTGTCAATCTCGTCTTCAAGCTCTATGACTTCATTCAGTAGGTGCGGGGTCTTATCAAATATTGATGCCTCTATGTGCTGGATCATGAACCTGACTAAGTTGGCCATCCTACCGATAATTGTTGGTGCTGAGTACTTGCTAGGGTCTATGAGGACCTGAAGAATTACCTTCTTGGGTGTGTGCTCGACTACCTCCATACCTATGAGTGTTTTGATCAGTCCCCTCACAACCTTCAGGTGGGTTTCTGAGAGTATGCCGTCGACCGAGTGAACAACTATCTTATCCATTCCGAGTATGTAGCCCGCGTAGATAGCCCTGATGAGAAGGCTCTCCGAAGATCCCTTGCTCACCCTAATAGTCAATGTCCTCTCGAGTTTCCTACTCAGAATACTCAGGGGCGCGAGCCTCAGTGAGCCATCATCAAGTACTTCAATGCCTACTGTGTCACCGGGAGATAGCCCAATAGACTTGACCCACTCAGAAGGCAGCGAGATCATTAGCGTCGACCTGCCGAACTTCTGCACCCTCCTAACTTCTGGCATTCCAGTACCCGATTAAATATAGTAAAAACAAGTATAAAATGTCTCTGCTGGTAAAGGTAGTTAATACCTAGATAAAAGGATACCTTATGCTGACCCCAGAGAATTTAGGGGTTATGTAGCAGGTCTAAGCTATGTTTAAACATGGTAAATCACTGCCTCGAGTTCTTAGCTACCTGCTGTACAGTTGAATATACTGTTTAAATAGATTAAGCAGTCTAATGCATGACTAGCATAGATCTCTTAAAGTTAATCTAATTTCAGTTTCCAGTAACTGTGACTTAACGCGTGGGACTCAAACTTATATGTGACGGTCCCATGTTTTTGAGGGGGTGCTCATGGAGGTGCTTACTGATGCCTTGCTATCGTATATTATGTTATTTGCGGTTGCTATCATCGTAGCTCTACTTGTTTCTTTAATTAGGAAGGTGATTAGGTATGTCGGAGGTGGTGAGTGAGTTAGTAAGATTCATAACAGCAATAGTAGGTATACTGAGTCTGCCGCCAGCTGAGATAGCTGTGAGGGTGGTTCTAGCTATTGCTGGCGCTGTAGTAGTCTATTTAGGCTATAAGAGGTACCTTGAGCCACTCATAATGATTCCTATGGGCTTAGGAATGATCATAGCTAATCTGGCCTTCATACCTGGTGCAGGGCCTGGCTCAGGAAACCCTCACGTAAACTACA
>JAGGUC010000079.1 GCA_021158735.1 Desulfurococcales archaeon
GGGGCAGAATAGATTTTGATGTTTGCTGGAAACCTTATAAAGCTTACTAGGCGAGTATATGTATGGTGGGTTCGGGGTTCCGAGAGCTGCTCAAGGAGGGCGGTGAGGGGCTCCGAGCCGTGCCGTAATGAACCTAAGGGTGAACATGAGTAAATGCCAAAAATAATAAAGTATCACTCTCAGGTGAACGGCGAGCCAATTACTTGTTACTTCAGTATCTGAGTCAATAAAACATAGGATGTCTCCTTTAGCCAGCATCGCACCTAAGCTCCTCCCGAAGGAGACACCCTATGTTTTATATGTGCACCACCAGTACATTCCCTAGCTTCTGTAGGTACTTAGGTAGTTCACCCACACCTGTCGTGAGGTAGCCGTCCCTTGACTAATCAACAATTATCAGCTCCAGATTACTGTACTTCCGTCTCAGCAAGCGATTTAATGCAGTGGGACAGCTCGGCTCGGCTACCGTGACCCAGTACTATAACAGATACCTTAGGGATCTCTAAGTTACTCAAGTTGGTGGCCTCCCCTCAGCACTAGATTAAGTATGTCGGTTAGTGTTACGAAGACCAAGTTGAAGCGCTCAGTGAGAACCCTCAGTAATGCCTTAGTTCTGAGGACGTTCACTTCATTAAGTCCGTCGCTCAAGTACTCTCTGCCGTATGAGTCAGTAATGTGCCCGTAAGCAGTGACGATGCCGTACCTACACGCTATTTCGACACCTCTCTCTATGCTGTCAGCCCCTATATTCCAGTTTGGTGGTATATTGACCACATCCTGCACTACCTCAGGAGTGAGGCCTATACTCTTACAGGACAGTGCGTACCCCGTTTCCCGTAGCGCCTTAAGCAATTCGTAGGTAGCCCCCCACCCAGGCGGCCTAAATACCTTACTGAACCTCAGGTCCGCGTCTCTAAGTATCTCCTCACTCAGCCTCAACCTCCTCAAGCACTCCGCATAGCTGAGGCCTACGAATTCCATTGAGTGGTTGACAGCGGTTCCATCAGCATTATGGTGGTTAAAGCCATGGACACCTAACTCAAATGCTCCCAGGTTAACGTAGTTGCTCAGCCAATTGCACCACTCCTCATGCTTGCTCAGCTTGAACGGCTCGTCTTCCCACATGTTGCTGTAGTCTAATTTCAGCACTTTCTTAGCTAACCTCATGACCCCAGCATCATTGGGTTTGTCAACCCAGTTCGGAGTAACGAATAAAGTAACCTTCATGTCAGCGAACTCGTTGAGTAGGTCAAGTAAGAACCTGAAGTTCCCGCGCTCTTTATCGCCACCACAATCAGATAAGTACTTGCTTGACTCAGGGTGTACGTCATCAATGCTGAGGTTGAACAGTACGTAACTCCTTGAGGAAGTACCCAAGCAGTTAGTCATGCAGCACTCCTTAGGTCAGTACTATAGTTGAACATACATAAACTTTATGTATTTCCAGTAAGTATTTCTAGAACCTATTATAGGCACTTCGCAGCCAGCAACACAAAATTTCATGTCCAAGAAGTAATCCTTGAAGTGAAGTAAGTACAAGATAGACCCGTAGGGTCCGTCAACATAGAAGCTACTCTCCACCTACACTAAGTACTCAGTCAGAGGTCCTACTCAGTCTTCACTGACCTCCTCAATAAATCTTCTCAAATACTTTCTCTTTCTCTTTAAGTCTTCAATACTGTGCTTAATTATCTCAATGAGGTAGCCCTCCTCACCCGGGACTCCATAGCCCACTACCCCGCCATCAACCTTCAGGATCGGGTATTCGTTATCACCTATGGACTCAATAATTACTACCTCCTCCCCCACCTCCCTCTCAATAATGTCCTTAATTTCATAAAGCCACTGCCTGACCGTGTAGACCCAGTATGACTCCCTACGCCCAACAATTTCTAGAGTAACCATCTCCATACTCCTACCCGCTCCAGCACTACGACCTAATAAAGATTTTCAGTAAGTATTAAAATGTTATTTTGCTACTTCAACCAATTCTCAAGCCTGACTCCGTCGACTAGAGGAAAAGTAAAATTCTTACTTATGTGATCCATTACAGTAGTTAGTAATAGCAGGTGGGTGAAGTGCTTCCTCCTCACCTCAGGGTTGACTTTAAATTGGCTGAGGAAGTTATTTCAGAATTTATTAGGGATTCTGTTGAGTCAGCTGGTGCTGACGGCGTGGTCATAGGGCTCAGCGGCGGGGGTGACTCAGCAGTTACTGCAGCACTAGCTACTAAGGCATTAGGTGTCTCTAAGGTTAAGGTGGTCTTCATGCCTGACACTGAATCAAGTAAGTTCTCTGAGCTGGTGGCAAATAAGGTTGCTGACAGGCTAGGGCTTCAGTTAAGTACCTTAGAAATCACTAACGTAGTTAAGTGTTATTTAGAGAAGGTCGGCTTAAGTTACACTAATGCACCTAAGGTAGCTAAAGGTAATGTAAAGGTTAGGACTAGGATGACTCTCCTATACCTAATAGCTAATTTAGAAAACAGGCTAGTTCTTGGGACGAGCGATAGGTCGGAATGGCTCATAGGTTACTTCACTAAGTGGGGTGATGGAGCCGCCGACGCCTACCCGATAATAGGTCTCTACAAGACCCAGGTCAGGGAGTTCGCTAAGTACTTAGGACTACCCCCCGAAGTCATTAGTAGGCCGCCAACACCTGATCTATGGCCAGGGCACACAGCAGAAGGTGAGCTAGGCATTACTTACGACTTAATAGATGAGGTGCTCTACCGTCTGTTTGATGAGGGCGTCCCACCAGGGAAGATCTCCCGCGTCTCGGGTGTTCCTACTCAAGTAGTTGCCAAGGTTCTAGAACTCCACAGAAGGTCTGAGCATAAGAGGAGTCCTCTTAAGGCACCATTCACTTCATTTAAAGACCTCGAAAAGGTTAGAAGATAAGCTATACAGCATATCCCGAAGTAGTGAGCCATAAATCATATAGTTTTCTTAGTTCAGAAACGGGCTCCTCAGAATAGTCGACCCTAAGGTTAAGGATGGCGTCGAAGTCCAGCCCAAACTCCGGGTGCTCACCCACCACAAGTATTGCGGCACTTCTGTCCCCTCTCCTATCACCTCCTGCCTCATGCCCGGCCTCAAGAGCTGAAATGATCCTTTCGGAGAGTCTGCCTGAGGTGCTTTCGAAGGCCTTACACATCTCCTTAACAACTGCGGGGCTACTCAACAGGTTACCTGCGCATGCGTAACCCTCCTTAGTAATAGCTTCATATGGTGCAGGTACCTCACTACCGCTAAAGGCAACGGTTTTACCAGTAGAGTCAACAGCTATTAACTGCCTTAGCTGAGGTGATGGGTCTTCGCTCAGAGCTAACTTAACTGCCTCACCTACACCCATACCCCTGCTCACATACTCAATAACTCTCCTTCCTAGAACTGGATTCGTATATGCTTGAGTAGCCACTGCAGCTACTCCAGCCTTAGCCCACGGAACCCTTGAACCTACAGCCAAGCTCCCGCTTACAACACCTACACCTAGTAGTCCCTTGAGCCCGTCATAAGCGACGATTGAGTAGGTCAAAGTCCATCACCAAGAATAATGGTGTTGATGCAGAAAATAACCGTTCGTGCTGAATTAACCTGGGGTGTCAGTTTTGATTAATTCCCTGCTAAGTAGGTAACAGCACGTGATTACACCTAAAGCAAAAAATACTGCACTCACATATAGCACTGTGCCTACAGCTAAGGTGAGGGCATAAAGAAGCGTTTCAGGAGGTAAGGTTGCGGCAAAGCTTGTGGCAATTAACCTAGCTGCCGCAAGTATTGATGCCGCAATAACTAGAATTCCTGATACCAGCACGAGGAGTGAACCATAGTCCTTAATCCAGTAAGTTGCTTCAACTTCCTTAATCAGGAGGTACGTCAGCGTGTACGTGCCTATTAGTCCAGTAGTGAGCAGTCCGAGGGCTACCGGATACGATATGAGGCCCGCCAACTCCATGCACTGCGTACTATATGCTGGACAGGCAAGTGACGTAATGAAGTTTCTACGCGAGTATACGGACCCTGCAGTCAAAATAGCGCCAAGAGCCAGAATAAAGGACATTATTATTGTCCCTAATGCCAGCATGTCCTTGCCGTTCCTTAACTTAAGTGATGCCCCAAGTAACCAGGCCATAACCGTGTAAGCACCCAGTAATGCAGATCCTGCTAGTAGTGTTGCATAACTCACTTCTTGAGCCGTCAGGTCATATGTAAATACAGCAAACGTCCCTGCGAAGAACGCTGTAGAAACTACCATTGCATACCCCAAGTACTTGCTCGCCATCAGCCCATAGCCCACCTAAATCTCTTAGCTGAACCTATAAAACAGCACCTGACTAAAATTATTTATTAAAAAGAGGTTAATCCAGGTAATTACGGATTACCTGGTTAATACCTCAGCTCTTGGACCTCATGTACCATATGGTTGGGTTCCTCGACTGCAGGTATATCTTACCCATTCCACGCACACTAAATACGAAGCCTTCCCCACCGAATAGCAGTGTCTTTAAGCTGCCGAACTTCCTTATGTCATACTCTAGGCCGTCATCCATTGCCACCAAGTGTACATTATCTATTGTGAGTCTTTCCTCGGGTTTAACCTTACGCTCCACGATACTGCCGTAGGCATTGACCCAGACACCGCCGACACCCGTGAAGTGTAACCACATGAGTCCACCGCCACCGAATATTCCCCTAAGCCCCCTCCACACAACCCTGTGCCTGACATCGCCGTGACTAGCTAGGTAGCACTTATCATTAACTATAACCCCCTTACCTCCATCCAGTCTAATATACATTACATCACCAGGTATCGGTGGAGAAAGCCAGAGTGTGGCAGGCGATCCCCCAGCCCTGTAAACATTGACGAAGAGTGACTCACCTGTTGTCAGCGCTCTGAGGAGCCCTCTGCTCTTAGTCTTCACCTCGACGTCTCCCTCGATCATCATTAACGCACCTGCCTCAGCTTCAATACTCTCTCCAGGGTCGAGGTCTACCTTCAGAACAGAGTACGCTGGCCTGTACAGAATTTCATACTTCATAAGTACCACCGAAGTTGGAGGTATAGTGAACAGATATAAAGTTTTACTTAACTAACCAGTACTTCCTCAATGCTAACCCAGTACTACCATCAGTGAAGCTTCCTGACAAGGAGCTATCGAGTAGAAACATAAAAAGGATCTCTAAGGGATGTTATTGGGCTTTA